>DYDH01000003.1:73672-88558 GCA_020717985.1 Herpetosiphon sp.
TGCACGCCTCGCGCGTGGTCGCTGCGGCTGAAACATATATTGGTTTGGTGGAACTTGGCGCAGGCGTCATCCCTGCGGGCGCAGGTACGAAGGAATACATGCGCCGCCTTGTTAACCCTGTGATGAAAACTGACATGGCTGAGGTGTTCCCTCATCTGCAACGCGCCTTCCTCCAAATTGGACAGGCGAAGGTTGCTACATCCGCAGAGGAGGCAAGGGGAATGGGTATCCTCGGTCCGCAAGATCGCATCATCATTAATCGCGAACACCTGCTGACCGAAGCCAAACGCGAAGTCATGCACATGTCAGCGGCGGGATACAAACCACCTGCGCCCGAATTGATCTATGCCGCAGGACGCGACATGTATGGCGCGATGAAGATCGGCGCATGGTCATTCAAGGAAGGCAAGTACATCACCGACTACGATGCCCACATCGCCACCAAATTGGCATATATCATGGCTGGCGGCGAATTGTCCAAGCCGCAATGGGTGAGCGAGCAGTATATCCTTGACCTTGAACGCGAAGCTTTCCTATCTTTGTGTGGTGAAGAGAAAACACAAGCCAGAATGTGGTCGTTGTTGCAGACGGGGAAGCCGTTGCGGAATTAGTTTAATGTTCAAGGTTGAATGTTGAAGGTTGTGACCTTAAACTTACAACCTGTAACATTCAACCGAGAGAAGGAGATAACATGAAAGAAGCAGTTATCGTTAGCGCTGTAAGAACTCCCATAGGAAAAGCCAAGCGTGGTGGGCTTGCCACCGTTCGTCCCGATGAAATGGCGGCTTGTACGATTCAAGAATTGTTGAAACGTACGCCGAATCTTGACCCTGCGGAAATCGAAGATGTGGTTTTTGGCTGTGCCTTCCCCGAAGGCGAACAGGGCATGAATATTGCGCGCATGATCGCGTTACGCGCGGGCTTGCCTGATACCGTCCCGGCTGAGACGATTAACCGATATTGTTCATCGGGCGTGCAGTCCATTGCCCACGTTGCCCACGCCATCAAAGCGGGTGACATTGAAATTGCAATCGCAGGCGGAGTCGAATCCATGAGCATGGTGCCAATGATGGGCTACAAGTTTTCGCCAAACCCGCACTTCGCAATGGAGTTGCCGCATTACTATACAAACATGGGACTTACCGCCGAGAACGTTTCAGCCAAATATGACATCAGCCGCGAAGACCAGGATACCTTTTCATTCAAGAGTCACCAGAAAGCCGCGCAGGCAGTCAACTCTGGACTCTTCGACCCTGAATTGGTTTCGATCGATGTGGAAGTAACCGAACTCGGTGCGGATGAAAAACCCGTCAAAAAGAATTTCACCGTTAAGCGGGATGAAGGTCCCAGGGCCGACACCACGCTGGAAGCGCTTGCCAAACTCAAGCCTGCATTCAAAGAAGGTGGCACGGTCACGGCGGGTAACTCATCGCAGATGTCAGATGGCGCCTCGGTGGTAATGGTCATGTCTGCGGACAGAGCCGCACAGTTGGGATTAAAACCGCTGGCAAGATTCGTTTCATTTGCCGTTGGTGGAGTCCCGCCCGAATTGATGGGTATTGGACCGATCACCGCAATTCCGAAGGCATTAAAGGTCGCGGGTCTGGCATTGAACGATATTGACCTGATAGAATTGAATGAAGCCTTTGCCGCGCAGGGACTTGCCATTATGCGCAGACTCGACCTTGATGAAGAGAAGGTCAACGTGAACGGCGGCGCGATTGCTCTCGGACACCCACTGGGATGCACAGGTTCCAAGTTGACCACCCAGCTCATCTACGAGATGGGTCGGCGTAAGTCGAGATATGGCATGGTCACCATGTGCATCGGCGGCGGAATGGGCGCTGCGGCGATTTTTGAAAATTTGCAAAACTAGTTGTATAGTTGGATGGTTACATGGTTTGATAGTTCGCATACACTCCGCAACTATGAACTACGTAAACAGGAAACTACATAACTACCAAACTACTTAATAAGGAAACCAAATCATGTCTCTCACAATCGAAACCCTCATGTCCAAGATGCCTGGCGCGTTCCTGCCCGAAAAAGCGGTGGGACTGGATGCCACCATCCAATTCAAATTCACGGGCGAAGAACCTGGTGAATGGTACGCCACTGTCAAAGACGGCAAAGTGGAAGTTGCCAAAGGCGTCCATGCCTCCCCCAAGATGACGCTCACTGCTGACTCTGCTGATTACGTCAAAATCTTCACTGGTGAAATTGACGGAATGCAAGCCTTTATGCAAGGCAAGTTGAAACTGTCGGGTGACTTGAACCTGGCTATGAAATTGACTCAGATGTTCAAGATCAAGTAAAAAAGCAAGAAGTGAGAAGTGGCAAGAAAACTCGGAGGTTTTATAGACTTCCGAGTTTTTTGGTAAAATCCTCCCATTCTTTTTTCAGGAGCATAAAACGTGGACTTTAGTTGGATTTCACAACCCGAATCATGGATCGCCTTACTTACGCTGATCGCGCTCGAACTTGTGCTTGGTGTGGATAATATCGTTTTTATTTCCATTCTGTCGGGCAAACTGCCTCCGAATGATCAGCCGCGCGCGCGTACTACAGGCATTATGCTTGCGGTCATCACGCGCATTTTGTTGTTACTTTCCCTTTCATGGGTTATCAGCCTCGAAGAGGCGCTTTTTACCATGCCATATTTTGAAATTGGCATTTCAGGCAAGGACACTATTTTGCTTGGGGGCGGCATCTTCCTGCTGTGGAAAAGTACCCATGAAATTCATGAAAAACTGGAAGGCAAAGAGGGCGCGGCTTCCGCAAAAGTTGCAGCAACATTTGCGAGCGTGATCATTCAGATTATGCTCTTGGATGTTGTTTTCTCACTTGACTCAGTGATCACAGCTGTTGGCATGGTGGATCATATTGCCATTATGATCATTGCGGTCATCATTGCCGCAGGGGTGATGATTTTTGTCGCGGGACCCATCGGTAGTTTTGTCGAACATCATCCGACCATCAAAATATTGGCGCTCAGTTTTCTTTTGCTCATCGGCTTCACGCTGGTAGTGGAAGGCTTGCACCAGCACATTCCAAAGGGATATGTATACTTTGCAATGGGCTTCTCGGTTATGGTGGAAATGATCAACTTGCGCGTGCGCGACAGTCATGTAAAACCTGTCAACTTGCGTGATGCGTACAAGGAGCAAAAACTGGAATTACAGCCTGTGGCTGTGACGGTTTCAGATGGAAAACCCGTAGCCGTCAAAGCCAGGACGGTCAAGCCGAAATCGCCTGCTTCAAAACCTGCTGTGAAGAAAGCAAGCCCAAAAAGTAAAAAGAAGTAATTCACAAAACAAGACCGTCGGTAAAACGACGGTCTTGTTTTGGCTTGTGCGGGTTATAATTTCGCAATTCTCAATTTTGGAGTTCCCATGACATATCAAGGATTAATTCATCGTTACGGGCAATATCTTGACCTGCCCGCCCACACCAAAAATATTTCCCTGCTCGAGGGCAATACACCTCTGATTCCCATGCCGCGCTTGAGCAGGGAATTTGGTTGTGAACTGTTTGTTAAATTTGAAGGATTGAATCCGACGGGTTCTTTCAAGGATCGCGGCATGACCGCTGCAATTAGTGAAGCCGTTGGACGCGGCGCACAGACGGTGATCTGCGCTTCCACTGGCAACACTGCTGCGTCTGCGGCGGCGTACGCGGCGCGGGCTGGTTTGCGCGCCGTTGTGTTGATCCCGGAAGGTAAGGTGGCGGCGGGAAAACTGGCTGGTGCAGTTGCTTACGGTGCGGAGGTCATCCAAATTCAAGGTTCATTTGATGATGCGCTGACGCTGGTTGTGGAGATTACGCAGAAAACGCCAATTGCGTTGGTCAATTCGATTAATCCATTCCGCATCGAAGGACAGAAAACCGCCGCCTTTGAAATTTGCGATGTGCTGGGCGGCGCTCCCGACTGGCTTTGTCTGCCCGTTGGCAATGCGGGAAATATCACCTCGTATTGGGCGGGCTTCAAGCAATATCAAAAGGGATTGCCGCAAGTGCTGGGAGTGCAGGCTGCGGGTGCCGCTCCGCTTGTGTTGGGGTATCCTGTGGAAAAACCTGAAACAGTCGCGACAGCCATTCGTATAGGCAAGCCTGCGCGCGGTGAACAGGCGCTTGAAGCGGCGCATGAATCCAATGGAAGGATCATCTCGGTTTCAGACGAAGAGATACTCTCTGCGCAGCGAATCCTGGCTTCAGAGGGGGTGTGGGTGGAACCTGCATCTGCTGCGGGACTGGCTGGCTTGATGGCAGAATCAGTCCGAGGGTCGTTTGATGCGAGTGGAAAGAAAGTTGTTGTGGTTTGCACTGGTCATGGATTAAAGGATCCCTCCATTATCACCGAATCATTCCAATCCCCCAAAATAATTCCCATGAACTATGATGCGTTGCTGGGGATGATCGGCGGTGTATAAGTTTTGCCTGTTAAGAAAGTTGCAAATTGGATTGTAATAGGGAAAAGATAATAGAATTGCCTTATAAGCTTGCGCGGAGAGAGAGTTGGCGTTTTGGCTTATATATTCAGTATCCTATGAAGGCAATTCCCTATGCTTGAAATAATTACGATGGTTAAGAAAGAAAACTTGCCCAACCCTTCAGTATTAAAGGATTTTCCTTTCTTTGCTTCGTTTTCTCTCGAGCAATTGCAAGGTATTGTTGGCGCATCTCGCGGCATTTCGCTTAAGGCAAATCAAATTGTGTTTCGTCAGGGCGAATGTGCTGATGCAATGTATTTAATTTTGGAGGGTGGCGTTAAGATCGAAGGTGATGATAGCGCGGGCGCGGTCTATATGCTCGGTGAGATGGGAAGGGGGCAGGTACTTGGTGACCTTTCTTTATTGCGTCATGAACCGAGTCGTGTGACTGTGACGACGACCATGGATTCGGATTTGCTGGTGCTTGACCGCGAAATGATCCTGGATATGATGCGCAGTATTGATTCAGAATTGGTCTTGAATATCTTTTTTGTTTTGAATGAGCAAACGCGCGCCGCAACTGAGCGCGGATTCAAAGAGGTTATGTCGAGACGGATACTGGCTTCGCAAATGGAAGCGGAAAAACAACGCGCATTGACTCAGATGGTGGCGGGTGTTGCGCATGAGATCAATACGCCCTTGGGAATTATCAATACAGCTGTGAATATCATGGCGCGTGAACTTGCTTCGCCTGAAGAAGTGACAGCCCAGCGTGCGGCGGATATTGCAGAGTCGCTTGAACTGATGCATCTTAATGTGGATCGCGCCGATCATTTGGTGCGGGATTTCAAGAAAATCCTGGTTAGCCAGTTAAAGGATGTAAGGGAGCAGTTTGATATATCCGAAGCCATCGAAGAGACTGTTGGACTGGTGCTTGTCAGTTTGAAGCGTAGCCAGGTTCAGGTCAAATATCACGACGAACTGGACTTGGGGCAAAAAAAATGGGTGGGCTACCGGGGTTTTCTTTCACAGATATTGATCAACCTGCTGACCAATGTGGAAAGATATGCCTACCCAAAGGGGAAGGGCGGTATTGTTGATGTGACGATCTGTTTGGAAGACGATAATCATTATCGCCTGACCGTGAAAGACTACGGCAGGGGAATTTCAGAAGAAAGCCAGGCGCGTATCTTTGAGCCTTTTTTTACGACAGGACGATCCATTGGCGGCACAGGACTGGGACTTGCCATCGTGCAAAACCTGGTGACAAAGGCTCTTATTGGAGAGGTTAGGTTAAAGTCTGAAGTGGGGAAAGGCGCGGAGTTTATTATTATTTTCCCAAGAGTGGTATTGGAGTAAGTTTGTAGTATTTGTTGACATTTGTTGGGTTGGCAATGTATAATTATTCAGCAAGTTAACCCAAATCTAAGGAGAATGTTTGATGGACAACAAAGCTTTGCAAGTGATCGCAGCGATTTTTATTCCCCCTCTTGCCGTGTATATGAAAAATGGCAAGATTGATAACGCTTTCTGGATCAATATTGTGTTATGCTTTTTGGGAGGTTTCCCCGGCATTATCCACGCCCTGTACGTAGTTTTGATGTAATTGCAGGATTATCAAAAAATCACTCCGTTAGTGGGGTGATTTTTTGATTCCAGATTGGGGGAATATCCTACTTGACAGTCTCTGTTTACGAATAGATAATATTAGCGCCATGACATCCACTCCATTTCCTCTTGTAGTTGAAAATCTATCCTTTCGTTATCGTGACCGTCAGGGGGCAGCGATCCATAATCTTTCATTTATAGCAAGCCCTGGTGAAGTCCTATTAATTGCAGGTGCAAGCGGATGCGGCAAGACCACGCTTGTACGTTGTATTAATGGGCTAATTCCGCGCTCTTATAAAGGGGAGATGAGCGGAAAAATTCTGGTCTTTGGCGAGGAAGTCAAAGATTGGAAGCTTTCTCAGATTTCACAAAGAATCGGAACGGTGCTTCAAGACCCTGAGCGTCAAATCCTTGGTACAAAAGTTGTCAACGAGGTGGCGTTTGGCCTTGAGAATCTTGGGATGCCGCGCGAGGAAATTTTCTCCCGTGTGGATGAAGCGCTTAACTTTCTAAAAATTCCCCATTTGCGAAATCGTGAGACATTCAATCTTTCTGGCGGCGAAAAACAGAAGGTGGCGTTGGCGGGCGTGCTTGCCATGCGTCCTTCGATTGTGCTGTTGGATGAGCCACTGGCAAGCCTTGACCCAGCCTCGGCACAGGACACGCTGGACGCGGTGCGTCTGCTGGCTGACCAGGGACTTTCCGTTTTGATGGTGGAGCATCGCGTGGAGGATGTTTTGCGCATCCATCCAGAGCGGGTGATGTTCATGAGCGAGGGTGAGATACGTTACCTTGGCGATGTGACGGGGTTATCCAAAGTAGTGAATTATCGTGAAGTGAAATTGCCCGCAGAGGATATTGTCGAACGCGCGAAGCAGGACCCTGCTCCTGTGGAGATCAAGGTTCTTCCCGGAGTGACCCGCTCACAGGCTGGGCAGGAGGCGTTGGTCAGATTTGAGGAAGTCGCCTTTGGGTATGAATCCGGAGTCGAGATTCTGCATGGGATCAACCTTCAAATCAACCGCGGTGATGTAATCGCTGTGCTGGGACCGAATGGTGCGGGAAAAACTACTTTTGTAAAACATGCCATTGGTTTGTTGAAGCCGAAATCTGGCAAGGTTTTTGTTGGCGGCCGCGATACAAACGAAGCAAGCGTTGCGGAGATCGCGAGCATGTTGGGATATGTGTTTCAAAGTCCGAGCCACATGTTGTTTGCGCCGACGGTTCGTGAAGAGTTGGCGTTTGGCCCGACCAACATGAAACATACGAAGGAACAAATTGAACTGGAGGTGAAAGAGTCGCTAAAGACCGTGAACCTTTCTGACAAAGAGAATGACCCGCCGCTGGCGCTTTCATTTGGCCAGCAAAAGCGCGTGAGCATTGCGGCGATTCTGGCGATGCGTTCCCGCATCCTTGTGATGGATGAGCCGACTGCCGGACAGGACTATCAGAATTACATGAATTTCATGGATTCTATTTTGCAAATGTCCGGTTTCGAAGCCATCATGTTTATCACACACGATGTTGACCTTGCAGCAATTTACGCCAATCGAGTTTTGATTATTTCGGGCGGAAAACTCATTGCTGATGGAAAGCCGCAGGATGTGCTCCGCGACTTTGACCGACTCAAAGCCAACCGCATCATCCCGACCTCATTGCTGGCTCTCAACCTCAAGCGACTCAGCGCGACGGGCCGCTTCATGCGAGCCGAGGCGTTGGCACATATTTAAAACTCTGGAGTGAAACGGCTTGCCGTTTCACTGGCGACAGCGAGCTGTCGTACTCCAGAAAAAAAATAAAGAAGGAGAATGTAAGATGGATAAAAAATTTACGAATGTATTAATTTCATTAGTTGTTGTACTTGCCCTGTTTGCTGTGGTCATGTTTGTGCTTGGCGCAAAGGAGCCTGCCGAAGGCGCTTTGTTTAACTTCTCTGTAGATCAGGCAAGCGTTGTTTCCCGCTTTGTGTTTGTTGTGATCGGCATCGCCCTTGCATTCGGCGTGTATTTTGCCACACAAGCAAACAAAGCCTGGGAAGTTGGCACCCGTGAGGTAGTGTGGATGGCCATTGGCGCGGCGTTATACGCAGTGTTTTCCTGGCTGTTCAACGGAACCGTTTTTGTTGTGCCTTCGCTAAGTCAAGTGTCGCTCCGCCCCGCGATTGCAATCCCGATGTTCTTCGGCTTTGCCTTTGGTCCCGTTGTTGGATTCTTCACTGGCGCAGTCGGCAACATGTTTGGTGATGCGTTGACTGGCTTTGGCTTATCTCCGCAATGGAGCATTGGCAACGGCTTGATTGGCTTTGTTTCTGGCATGTGGATGCTTTTCTCAAATAAGAAAAAGAGCATGGATACCGTGCTTTATATCAGCGCCGCATTGGCTGTGATCACCGTCTTGCTGTTCTTCATGTATCGCACGCAGGCCAATATGTTGTTCTACGATGTGGATAACGGCATCTTCGGCGACGCGCAAATTTCGCTCTTCGCAGGCATTGCCATCCTCATCGGCTTTGCACTGGTCTTTGGTGTGCGATACTTCTTCAAGAATGAAGATGTAGCCACGGCTGTCACCTGGGCTATGCTTGGCAATATCGTTGGGCTTCTCTTTGCTTCACTCTCTGACATGGTCATCAACGGCTTTAGCCTTGCCGCTGCCATCGTAGGTGAATTCCTTCCCGCCGCCGGCCCGAATTTGATCTTTGCAGCCATCCTTGTGCCGATGTTGGTTGTTGCCTACGCATCCACGCGCAGGCAGTCTGGTCGTTAGTCTTATCATAATGGCTACATCGGGGGCTTAGCCCCCGATGTAGCAGATGGATATATATGTTAGTAGCCTGGCGTTATCGAAAGCGCGAAAATTCTTTTATTCAATCGTTTGACCCGCGCGCGTGGGTTATCTTCTATTTGTGTTGTTTTGTTTCCACGCTTTCATTTTGGGACGTGCGCTTTTTGCTCCCGTTTCTTGTGATTGCGATCTTTGTCTTGCTCACATCCGGTGTGAAGTGGCATGAGATACGCCGCGCGTTTTTGTTTATTGTCGGCTTTGTTGTTGTCTTTTCCATTCTCACGTTTCTTACAGGCCGCGGGGGTTCTGAAGTGTACAAGCAGGAACATCTTATACACGAGTTTAGAGCTTCATTTTCCATTTTGGGTTGGACACCTGCTTTGAAGGTGACTGTGGAACGTGCCTTCTATGCGGTAAGTCAACTTGTGCGTTATGCCAGTATTGCCTTGATGACAATTTTGATTCCGTACTCGCTCAACCCTGCTCATTACGGGATTACTTTCAAAGGGCTGGGACTCCCCGACAAATTTGCCTATGCCATGGACTTGACCATGCGCTTCATTCCAACTTTTGGCAGGGATTTCCAACTGACGATGGATGCCCAGCGGGCGCGCGGCTACGAACTCGAAAAGATCAGCGGCGGCTTGATCGCACAAATACGGAAGTTAGGTCCCATTTTTGTGCCTGTGACCATTCATGCAATTATCAGCAGTGAGGATATTATTGACGCGATGGATTTGCGCGCGTTTGGCGTTGGCCCGCGCACTTGGTTGGACGTGTTGACCTATGAGACGCGTGACCGAGTTTTGATCGCGGTTGGCGTGGCGATATTGATCGCTTCGGTTGCAATAGCGCTTATGGGATTTGGGTCGTTTTGGGTGCCCGAAGCTTTGATACAGATGTTTTCATAAACAGGGTTGATGCCCCGAGTAAGTAAAACGAAAACCGCCGTACCGAGGCGGTTTTCGTTTTACTTACTCGGGGCATCCATTTTCTTTGCGAATATTTTCACTGCTTTCAATGCTCCATCGTTGGCTATATCTTGTTTGCCATGAAGACACCATACAAATACTAAAAAGATATTATCAGTAGTTCACGATTCTGGAATCCATCAGCTTGCTGATGGATTTAGGTCTAAATTTGAGCCATGAATTTACCCTACACGCACGAAATTACAGCGTTTTACCCGTAAAACATTCACGTATCGGCTCTTCTTTATTTCTCCAGTCAAACGGACAGCAAGCTGTCCGACTCCAGAGTCGTTTTCGTGAAGTACTGATTATTGGAAGTCTCAGTAAATGAACAGCCCCGCCTTCATAGGACGGGGCTGTTGGAACTTTATATATATTTTATGCGACGACTGGGACGGCGAAGTAAGTGATCAATCCTATGATTAATGTGATGATCGCAAATAAGGAGAAGAATCCTCGCAAATTGCTCTCTTCTTTCATCAGGGATCCCCAGGCGGCGAATGCCAGTCCAATTGCCATGATCGTTAAAACAAGTTGAAGTTGATCGCCGCGTTCATTCCAGTTTCCCGCCGTTTCGAAGTTGACATCGGACTCGTCAAAATATTGGCTTGGGATTTCATATTTTGCGGTGTAGTACGCCTCGTCAAAGGGGTTTTCACTTCCCGAACGTTCAATGGCCGTTACCAATTCCTCGGAAAATTCGGCTTGAAAATAATCTGCTATATCAGGATTGGTTTCCTGGTTAATATACCAGGTGTCATAATAACTATAGTCCTGTGTAATTTCCTGGTTGGATGTGAGATATTCAGCATTGCCGTCGTTCAGGCTTTTCATGCCTTCAATCTCAAAGTCGTTCTGTTTGCCGTCAGCGATTGCGCCTTGATAACTGGCTATGGCCGTGAATATGCTCAATAGCGAGATCAGTGTACCGAGCAGGAACTCATTACCTAAAATGCCCAAAAACTTCTTCATTTCTATGATCCTCTTTTCCTTTGTGATTTGGCGATTAACTCTGAGTTTAATCAGACGCATTATATCAACATTTCGGAATTGCGTTTTTTCGGTTTTGTTATAAAATGATTGCAATTTGAAAGATATCATTAACATTCCAACGAAAACAAAGGAGAAATAAAAATGGGACTGAAGCCCGACCACTGGATACGCAAAATGGCGCATGAGCATAAAATGATCGAACCTTTTATTGAAAACCAGGTTCGGGAAGGGGTGATCTCGTATGGCGTTTCGTCATACGGATATGATGTGCGTGTTGCGAATGAGTTCAAGATTTTCACCAATGTATTCTCCGCCACAGTTGACCCAAAACATTTCGATGTCAAATCCATGGTGGATTTTGTCGGTGATGTTTGTGTTGTCCCGCCAAATTCATTTGCTTTGGCGCGCACGGTCGAATATTTCCGTATTCCACGCAAGGTGCTGACCATCTGCCTTGGGAAGTCCACGTATGCGCGCTGCGGCATCATAGTCAATGTCACCCCATTTGAGCCTGAGTGGGAGGGTTTTGTGACGCTTGAAATATCGAATACCACGCCCTTGCCTGCCAAGATTTATGCCAATGAGGGCTTGGCTCAGGTTCTATTCTTTGAAGCGGATGAAGCGTGCGATGTTTCGTATGCGGATAAAAAAGGTAAATATCAAAAACAGCAGTCCATTGTTTTACCGAAGTTGTAACAAGGAGAAGCGCTGTTTCATGGGAGACGGCGCTTTTTTGTGCTGATTGAATGAATATTTGCATTAACTGTTTTTCCAGAAGCGATTAAAATTAGTTGTGGCGACTTTGTGCAATCAGCTGTGAAATTGCATAATTTCTCCCATAGCCGCTTAAGGTGTGTTGCAAAGGAGTTTTGTAATGCCTCAGTCTTTAGACGCACAATCCATACAAAATCAATTGGGGGAGATGAATAGGATGTTGACGCGTGTTATGACGCACCTTGCCCGCACAAATGATGGACAGACGTCCATGATCCTGCGTGACCTTACCCAGATATCAAGTTCCCTGGGTACACTTAAGCAGGAGGTGGTGAAAAACCTGGATACGCACCAAAAACAGGTTAGGGCGCTGGTCGGTGTTGGAAGCGCGATCAACTCTTCTTTAGGTTTGAAACAGGTGCTTGAAGAGGTTATGGATACGTTAATTGCCCTGATGGGTGCGGAACGCGGCTTTTTAATGTTACGAGAATCCGACGGTGAATTGAAGGTGCGCATTGCGCGGGGTATTGATCATGTGGACTTAAATGAGGATGCTTTTGCGATTAGCAAAACGATCGTGGGCCGTGTGGTTAAAACAGGTGAGGCAATTTTGACCACAAATGCACAGGATGACCCGCGCTTTGTTCAACAATTAAGTGTGGCTGCTTTTCGATTGCTCTCCATTTTGTGCGTCCCCCTCAAACTCAAGGATGAATTGATCGGCGTGATCTATGTGGATAATCGCGTGTACACCGGAATCTTTCAGGATGAAGACTTAAGCCTGATCTCCGCTTTTTCCAATCAAGCCGCGGTTGCCATTGACAACGCGCGTTTGTTTGATGACCTGCAGGAAAGCAATGCGGAGTTGGAGATCGCGTATCAGGCTACGCTTGAAGGCTGGGCACGTGCGCTCGATCTGCGTGACAAGGAAACTGAGGGACATACAAAACGAGTGACGGTGCTTACCCAGCGACTTGCAAAAGCCATGGGCGTTGGTGAGGACGACCTGGTGCATATTGCCAGGGGCGCCTTATTGCACGACATTGGAAAAATGGCCATTCCCGATGGTGTCCTGCTCAAACCCGGCGAACTTACAGCGGAAGAGCGCGCGCTCATTCAAAAGCATCCAGATTATGCATATGAAATGTTAAGTCCAATCAAGTTTTTACTGCCTGCGCTTGATATTCCATATTGTCATCACGAAAAGTGGAATGGTTCAGGTTATCCACGCGGATTGATAGGCGATCAGATTCCTTTTGCCGCGCGGATTTTTTCCGTTGTTGATGTTTGGGATGCCCTTATCTCTGACCGCCCGTATCGCAAGGGGCTTGAACCTGAGTATGTAAAAAAAAGTATCCGCGAAGGCTCGGGTACTCATTTCGATCCGCATGTTGTGGATGCGTTTTTGGGGTTGGAAAATCTATCCGTTTAATTATCTGTGATGTAATATAACGTCCCGAAGGTTTGAGCGGCCGAACGAGATTATTAAGCGCAACCTTCGGGACGTTTTTCTGCCTCTTGTTAAACTCCCAGCCAGTCACCGGCCATTTTCGCCAACCCTGCTGCAGCACCTTGACGCGCCGTGCATTGCGGAAGCGATTCGAGGAATAATCTTCCGTATTGTTTTGTCAGCACGCGCCTGTCGAAGATCGCCACGATCCCGTGGTCTGATGCGGTGCGGATCAATCGTCCAAATCCCTGGCGGAATTTCAGAATGGATTCGGGTAGATAATATTCATTGAAAGAGTCTTCATAAAGTTCAGAGCGCGCCGAGATGATCGGGTCTGACGGCACATCGAATGGGAGTTTGGTGATGATGACTACCGAGAGCGAATCCCCCGGTACATCCACGCCTTCCCAAAAGGAGCGCGTACCAAGTAAAACGGCGCGGTCTGTGGTCTTGAAGGATTCAAGCAGCGCATTGGGCGAAGCGCCTTCGCCTTGTTCGAAGACAAAAATATCCTCTCGCCCCAGCGGACCTGTAATCGCCTGCGCGGTTTTCTTGAGCGCGGCATAGGATGTGAACAGCACCAGCATTCGTCCGCCCGTGGCTTTGGCGGTGGAGATGATGGCTTTATCCAGCGCCTGTTGATAGCCTTGAGCGTTCGGCTCGGGCATGTCGTTTGCCACATAAAGCAAAGTGCTCGATTCGTAATCGAAGGGCGAGCCAAGCGCGAGCGTATCCACCTCATTGGCGGAAAGTGTGTTACGAAGATAACGAAACTCGCCATGTGTCGTGAGTGTGGCGGATGCCATCACCACACTGGCTTTTTGCAGCCACAAATGTTTTTCCACAAGCGGACCCACGCGCAGGGGAGCGGCATTCAGCGATAATCTTTCGCCGCGCGGATTCACCTCGACCCAGTAGATCAACTCATTCGATGGTTTGTGCATCATGCCCGAAGACGCGGTCTCCGCTTCAATCATGCGGCGCATGACACTGCTCAGGGTTCCCATTGTGTCTTCCACGTTTTCATGCCCGTCGGCATAAATTTCACCAAGCATTTTGTGAATTTCATCAAGGGTCTTCAACAGCAGACCTATGGTTTCGCCGACCTGACCCCACGTAATTTCAACATCGTCCCAGCCGGGGAGCGAACGCGCGGCGGGCGTAATTCTCATTTGCCATGAGTAATTGCTGATAGGCTGTCCCTCGCGTTGAATGGCGATGAAGTCGCTCAGTGCATTGAAAAATTGTTTGGCGAGTTGCTCGACGCGGAAAGCCTGATCGGTGGCGTGTTTTGCTTTTTGCTGCAGCAAGCCAAACTCCGAAGGCTGAATTGTTTGATGCGTTTCGGTCAACATTCTGCCGAGCAGCCCTGACGACGACCCGCCCAGTTCCTTCAATATTCGGTCAAGGTCATTTTGCGTCATGCGGAACGACAGCGCCGATGTGACCGCCGACTCCATGTGATGCGCTTCGTCCACGATCACGTAATCGTATTCGGGTAGCACTTTGCTGCCAGTGGAAACATCCGAAAGCAACAGCGCGTGATTGACGATCAGCAGATGGGCGGCCTGCGCGGCTTGTTTGGCACGATGGAACGCGCACCGTCCGCTCATTCGTCCGAGGCAGGTGTCAGTCGTGCAGTTGTCGTCCTCCGCCGAAAGGCGCATCCACACTTCGCGTTCGATGGGACCGGTGAGATTGAGTTCGTTTCTGTCGCCACTGTTGTTGTCGAGTTCCCAAACCATGATCTTGGCAAGCACGCGCATTTCGTTGGCGTTGCTCGGTCCATGCGAGCGCATAAATTCATACTTGCGCGGGCAAAGATAATTACTGCGTCCCTTCATCACCGCGGCGCGTACATCCAAATTGAGCGCCGCCTTCAAATCAGGAATATCTTTTTTGATGAGCTGATCTTGCAGGTTGATGGTGTTGGTGG
>DYDH01000183.1 GCA_020717985.1 Herpetosiphon sp.
CAAGTCCGCGCTGGCGAAGGCGGTGCAGGTTGCGCGGGCGGGTCAGACAATCAACATGATCGGCAAGACCATTCAGCAGGAAGCAAAGCGGAATGGATATGGTGTCATCTACGACCTGACCGGTCACGGCATTGGGCATCATCTTCACGAAGAGCCGGTGCAAGTGTTTAATTACTTCAAGTCAAAAGACCGTCATATTATGGAAGAAGGTCTGGTACTGGCAATCGAGCCATTCCTCACCACAGGCAAGGGACATGTCCTCGAAGAAGATGATGGCTGGTCACTCCGGACAACAGACAGAACCATCGCGGCTCAATTTGAGCATACTATCATCGTCACAAAAGGCGAACCGATTATTCTGACGATATAAAACCGGCTCTGCGAAGTAGTCTCATTTGCGAGGAGATTGCTTCGGGCGAAGAACAAGAGCGCCCTCGCAACGACCAGACAAGAGAAAATGCCAAATCTTCATTTATTCTCATCTCCCGGCAACGACGATATCCGCTATATTCTCGAAGCCAGCCGCCTGTATCTGGAAGGCAAACCTGATGCGACGGTTGCATATCTTCCGCTCGCCTCACTTTATGTGGAGCGCTGGCAGTCCGCCACCGAAGATTCTTTCAAGAGTCTGGCGCGTCTTGAAACAATTAATACCGACACCATGAATCTGAGTAAAATGGAGGATATTATCCGCCGCGCCTCGTTGGTTTACATCCCGGGTGGAAATACTTTTTTACTCAACCATCGTTTACAAATCAGCCGCTTGATGTTGTTTTTGCGTAAAAAAGTGCAGGCTGGTTTGCCTGTTGTTGCTTTCAGCGCTGGCGCAATTTTGTGCGGACCGAACATTCTCACGTCCAAAGATATGAACACACTTGGGACATCCTCTTTTGAAGGGATGAATGTGACGCCATTCAATTTCTCTCCTCATTACCCGCTGGATAATTATGGTCAGGCTATAAAAGATGAATGGCTTTCAGATTACCATTTCTTCCACGATAATCCCATCGTGATGATGTCTGACGGAGCCTATGTCAAAGTGGATGGGAAGAAAACGACCCTTGTCCGCGGTGAAGCGTGGGTCTGGCGCAAAGACCAGGAAAAGGAAAGACTCGAAGAAGGCAAGTTGATTACTTTATAAGGAGAATAACATGACCGACCAATGGATGCCCAAAGACAAACCTGAATTAATGTCCGCGATTGAACGGGAGTGGAAACTCTTGATGGATGTGGCGGAGAAACTCACAGACGAACAAATGACCATGCCCGATGCTGGCGGCTGGTCACCGAAGGATAACCTTGCTCACATTTCGGAATGGATGAAAGTCCTCATGGGCATTGACATGGATCGTCGTCCGAGCCATGAGGTTCTTGGAGTCTCTGAAGATGTGACAAAAGGCTGGGATATGGAGATCATCAACCCGGTTCTTGTTGAGCGAAATCGCAACCGTTCAAGGCAGGATGTTTTGGATGAGTTGAAGCAAGTCCATGGGCAGTTGACAGCCAGGCTGGAGACCATGACTTTTGAAGATTTGATGAAACCCCGCCGCGCGGACGACCCTGAAAAGCATCCTTTGCTTCTCTGGGTATTGGGCGACACCTCCGAACATTTTGCCGAACACCGCGAAACAATTGAAAAAGCACTAAACGCTTAAATCAAACATCCCGCAGAAACCAAACCTGCGGGATGTTTTTGTTTTAGTCTTCTCTCATCCACCTTTTAACAGCATCATGTGGATGATTATACTTTTCCATGACGTTCAATAATTGATCTGGGTCAGACTCGCAGAAAAGAGCTTTGCGATGTTCAGGGTAGATGAATCCTTCGACAACGGCGTGATCCATCGCGGCGAGCAGAAGGTTGTAATAATCACGCACATTGAGCAAGCCGACAGGTTTTTCATGTGCGCCGGTCTGCGCCCAGGTGACGGTTTCAAATAGTTCGTCCCATGTGCCATAACCGCCGGGCAGGGCAATATATCCGTCGGCGAGTTCGTGCATACGGGCTTTGCGTCCGTGCATATCGGGAGCCACATCCATGCGGGTCAGTCCGATATGCGCCAGTGCAGGGGTGTTCATGGAGGGGATGATGACACCGATCACTTCTCCGCCCGCTTCCACTGCGCCGTTTGCCACTGCTCCCATCAAGCCTGTCTTGCCGCCGCCATAGACAAGTCGAATGCCTTTGTTGGCCAGCAATTTCCCCGTTTGGTATGCCGCGGTTATATAGTCCGCATGGACTGAGTCAGAAGACCCGCAAAAAACACATATTGATTTCATCGTCTGTTCATCTTTTCCTTTTAGAATGATTATGGCAACTTTACCACATAAAAATAATCATTCTGGATTAGACCCTAAAGGTTTCTTTTGCAAAATGGATTTCTTTTATGCGGGAAAAACCTTTAGGGTCTGTTTTTTTTGAAGGAAAGTTTTGGCGGCTCAGTAATACAAAAAAAGCAGGTTAGAGTTGTGTTAGTGTGCCTTTTGGGCGCTTGACTTTGAACTTGCGCGGTGATAACAATAGCATTATGGACTACAAAGACTATTATAAAATTCTTGGCGTGGAACGAAAAGCAAGCACAGACGATATCCGCAAGGCATACCGCAAGCTTGCCATGCAATTTCATCCTGATAAAAATCCCGGCGATAAAAAATCGGAGGATAAATTCAAGGAGATCAATGAGGCATATCAAGTCTTAAGTGATGATAAGAAACGCGCCCGTTACGATCAACTGGGAAGCGCGTATTCAGACTTTCGCACAGGCGGCGGACGCCCGGGTGATTTTCAATGGGATGATTGGTTTCAACAAGGCGGACAGCAAAGAGGCTCCAGAAATCCCCAGGATCCCTTTGGTGGCGCTGGCGGATTTTCAGATTTCTTTAGCGCCATCTTTGGCGAGGCAGTCCGTTCTTCTGCGCGCAGTCAAGCCGCACAACAACAGCAGGGATACCAGCAGGAAGTGGACATCTCTTTTCAGGAAGCGTATGAAGGCGCTTCACGTCAATTGCAAAGCAGTGGACGCAAGTTACAGGTACGCATTCCTGCCGGGGTGAAGACAGGTTCCAAAGTCCGGGTGGCAGGCGCGGGACCTGAAGGACTCGATCTTTATCTTATAGTGAATGTCACAGATGAGAATCGGTTCGAACGCGACGGTCAAGACCTGTATACGACATCCACATTAAGTGTGTTTACATTAATTCTCGGCGGCGATGCGGATGTGGAAACGCCCACGGGCAAGGTCAAATTGAGCATTCCCGCAGGCACGCAGGCTGATCAGGTCTTTCGCCTTGCAGGGCGCGGGATGCCGCATTTGAAGAACCCAAATACAAAAGGTGACCTTTTTGTGAAATTGAAAGTACAAGTTCCCAAATACCTGTCGTCCAAACAAAGGGAGTTGCTTGAAGAAGCCGCCCGCATAAAGTTTTAAAAGTTAATATCAGGAGTGTTTATGAAAACAAAGAAAAGCATTTTAGCTTTAGTGGTTTTGGTATTTGCAGCGCTTGCCTGTCAGTCCGCGTCGTTACAACCTCAACAACCGGTGAGTGAGCCGGTTTTACCGGTTGCTCCAATCAATTCAAATGCTGTCAACCCCGTTGCCGAACAGGATGGGCTGGTCACACTTTTTGAAAGCGTCAATCCGGGTACGGTTGCGATCATCACAGACCAGGGTCAGGGTTCCGGATTTGTGTATGATGGGCAGGGCAATGTCATAACCAATTATCATGTGATCGAAGGCGCGACAACTGTTGAAGTTAGGTTTACGTCTGGGTATATGGCTTATGGAACGGTCATCGGGACTGATCTGGATTCCGACCTTGCCATCATCAAAGTGGATGCTCCCGCCGGGGAACTTCACCCGCTTCCGCTTGGCGATTCTGACTCGCTGAAAGTTGGTCAGACCGTTGTGGCAATTGGCAACCCGTTTGGTTTGAACAGCTCCATGACCGTTGGCATTATCTCTGCGCTGGGCCGCACATTGGATTCTGCTCATGAGACAACCGATGGGACTTTTTTCACCGCCGGCGATATTATTCAAACTGATGCCGCAATTAACCCCGGCAACTCTGGCGGACCGCTCTTTAATATCAACGGCGAAGTGATCGGCATTAATCGCGCCATCCGCACCAGCAGCACCACAGCCACTGGTCAGCCTGTTAATTCGGGAATCGGTTTTGCGATTTCCGTCAACATGGTCAAACGCGTTGCCCCTGTTTTGATTGCAACAGGCAGGTATGATTATCCACTTCTCGGAATATCCTCCCTGCCGAACGAGAATATGAGTCTGCCAGTCGTTGAGGCGCTGGGACTGAAATCGTATACTGGCGCTTATGTCACAGACGTTTCCTCTGGTGGCCCTGCGGAGAAGGCTGGGATCATACCCGGGAATAAGCCCACCAATATCCCCGGCTTGTTTGGCGGCGGTGACCTGATCACTGCAATAGATGGACGTGTTGTCCGCACGTTCGATGAGATGCTGGCATATCTCATCACACACAAAGGACCGGGAGATACCGTCGTTTTGCAGGTACTGCGCGGCAGTGAAAAAGTGGATGTGACCGTCACACTTGGCAAACGGCCATAGAAAAATATAAAAAGTCCCACGGGCTTCGACCTGTGGGACTTTTTTGTTTAACTCACTCACCAGATCACGAAGTAGTAACGACTTTAGTCGTTCGGCTAAAAAGCGACTACACCTGCCCTGGCGGGCGGTGCCAGGGCAGTCGCCGCTGCGAAGCCCTTTCGTGAAGCGCTGATAATTTAGACTCGCTTGTCGTTCAAGCCTTCGGGACGGTGAGTGACATCAGTAACTCATATCTTCAATGTTTTACAGGACTTTCGAAGCCCATTCACGCGCGAATTTCAAAATACGCGGGCGGATATAAAACGCGAACGGGTCAGCGATCGGTCTGCGTTGTTTTATCAGCATCATCGCCGCGTGTGGGTCATATCCCTGCGCGACCAGGATCGCCGCACCCATCGTCACCGCACGGTGGACTCCGCCGGCGCAGTGTGCGTAAACTTTGCCTCCGCTTCGAATGGTTTCCATCGCGGCCAATGCGCCCCGATGCAGTGCTTTGAGAGGGATAGGAATCAGCGGCGAATCAAATGTCGGGAGCCAGAGCAGGTGCAGGGGCGGCGTGAACGGGTCTTTTCGCGGACGATATTCCACGCGCATGTTGATGACCAGTCCCACGCCGAGTCCGCGCAGGTGGTTGTAATCATCGGTTGAAGGAGTTGTGCCTATAAAGAGGTGATCGGTGATGGGAGAGAAATCCATGCGCGAAATCTTATCATGGAAGGAGATTTTCTTCTCAACCGATTGCATATTATTTTTAAGATATTTTTCACTATTGCATGGATTGAACTTTGTGTTAAAGTAGTGACATTAAAAATGAGTCGGGTTGACAAGTTACACATTGGCAGTTAATCCTTCCAACCCTTGACGAACTTCGACGGAGAAATTATGCACTCACGACGCGCATTGCTTTACATGCCGGGCGATAACTGGAAAATGATCACTAAATCCGTCGCCATTGGTGTGGATTCCATTTGCATGGATATGGAAGACGGTACAGCCATTACCAAAAAAGTCGAAGCGCGCGCAACCATCGCCAGGGCTTTGCGGGAATTGGATTTCGGCAAAAGCGAAAAACTCGCGCGCATTAACTCAGTCGGTTCAGGCTGGGAAAAAGATGATATTGATGCCGTCCTGCCATATCATCCCGATGGAATTGTGATTCCCAAGGTTGAATCTTTTGAGCATGTGGAATGGGCAAACAGGATCATCGAGGCCGCCGAACTGAAACATGGCTGGCCTGTGAATTCGATCCGCGTTTTGATCGGTGTGGAAACTGCCAAAGGAATTATGAATCTCAAAGAGATCGCGGCGCATCCGCGTTTGGATGGTATCATTTTTGGCGGTGAAGATTTCGCCGCGTCCATTGGCGCAACACGCACAAAAGAGGCAACAGAGTTGCTTTACGCGCGTCAGGCAGTGGTGGTGGCGTGCGCTGCGAATGATTTGCAGGCAATTGACATTGTCACGATTGATTACAAGGATATCGAAGCCTTGCGAATCGAATCTGAATTTGGCGCGCGGCTGGGATATAGCGGCAAACAGATCATCCATCCCGCGCAGGTGGAACCGGTACAAACCGCATTCACGCCAAACGATGAAGCGATTGCCCATGCAAAGCGGATCGTGGAAACATTTGAAGCCAGTCAAAAAGAGGGGAAGGGTGCATACTCGCTGGATGGTAAGATGATTGATATGCCGTTGTTGAAGAGCGCGCAGAAGGTGTTGGAGCGGGCAAGCGCGGCAGGGAAATAAAAACAGGAGATTACTTTGTTATCCATTCTATTTGGTCTCGGGGCGGCGCTTGGCTGGGGAGCCGGTGATTTTACGGGCGGGCTTGCATCGCGTAAGACTGGCGCGTATCGCGCAGTTTTTTACAGCGAAGTTGTTGGCGTTTTCCTTTTGTTTATCATATTGGGGATTTTCGGGGAGTCTTTCCCCAACTTCAGAATAGTTTCTCTTTCCATGATCGCGGGCGCGATTGGCACATTTGGCTTGATGCTCCTGTATCAAGCCATGACCCAGGGCTTGATGAGCATTTCCGCGCCTGTCTCGTCTTTGCTTGCCGCCATGATGCCCGTGGTTGTGGGTATGTTCAGCGAAGGATTGCCCGAAGCGCCGACCATCCTGGGATTTGTCTTTGCCCTTACTGCGGTCTGGCTGGTCTCGCAGAGTGACGGCGGTGTGAAGGATGTTTTTTCACACCTCTCCGATTTGAAAATGCCCATGCTGGCAGGGATTTGTTTTGGCTTGTACTTCATCCTCATGCACGAAGCCACAAATACAGGTACAAGGATTTGGCCCATGCTTGGCTCCCGCACCGGGGGCACGATCATGATCGCGGCGTACATGCTTATCAACCGCACCTCGTTCAAAGTTGAGGATACATCTGCCTGGACTTTCCTCATCCTCAACGGTGTTTTTGATATTGCAGGAAATACCTTCTTCATCCTTTCGGGGCAGTCGGGACGCCTGGATGTTGCCTCTGTGTTGAGTTCCCTCTTCTCCGGTGTGACCGTCATGCTGGCGTGGATATTCCTCAAAGAACACCTCACCCGCAACCAGTGGATCGGGGTCGGTTCTGCACTGGCGGCTATTGTTTTAATGACAATCTAAATTATTACTTGAGTTGTGCCAGCCTTGCTTTTGCATCTGCTATTTTGTCTTGGTACGATTCAGGCGGTTGAACCGAAGACAGAAACAACTCCAAGTCCTGAATGGCTTCCTCTTTTTTCCCCGCGGCTTGGTAAATGATTCCTCGATAATAATGTCCGAGCGAATACTCTCCCAAGGCAAGCGCTTTGTCCATATACATAACCCCTTGTTCATAATTTTCCAGCGCATAATATGAGCGCGCCTCTGTTTCA
Organism: Herpetosiphon sp.; assembly: GCA_020717985.1. Lineage (GTDB taxonomy): Bacteria > Chloroflexota > Anaerolineae > Anaerolineales > Villigracilaceae > Villigracilis. Next base: position 7,445 of record DYDH01000183.1, read on the forward strand.
TAGAGCCTTTGCTCTCCACAATCAGGGTCAATTAAACTGCTGAGTATTTGGGCAGTATCAATACTATCCTGGTATTTTTCAACTTCAAAATATGAGAGCGAAAGGAAACAACTCGGATGGAGGTTATATGGGTCTAGTGTTAAAGCTTTTTTATAATCCTTTATGGCTTTATCGTATTCTTTCAATCCATGATAGGCATCGCCGCGCCCTGCATAGGCAAGTGGAATCTCGCCGGATTCCAAAGCTTTGTTAAAATCAGCCAACGCCTCATTGTATTTTTCCAATAATACATACGCATTTCCCCTGTTAATATAGGCCGAATAATAGGATGGGTCCATATCAAGGGATTTGGTTGATGAAATAACTGCGCCCTCAAGATCGCCTGTTTTTTTCTGGTCAAGCCCCAGGTTATACCAGATTCCCGCATTGGCTTCATACTTGCCAAGAAATATTTGATAATCTTTTATGGACGCTGAATAATTGCCTGTGAAATCTTCACAATAAGCTCTGTCAGAATAAGCAAGCCACTCTTCCGGGTTGATTTCTAACGCTTTATCTGCATTGAGTATGCATTCTTCATATCGCCCAAGTTTGAATAATGCTTCAGCCCTGCCAGACCATGCGCCTGCGCGATTGGGGTCAATGGACACGCTTATTGTGTATTCTTCCAGAGTTCTTTCGTAATCTCCCTGTTCTAAATAATATACTCCCAGGTTGTGATGAACAAATGCAAGACTGGGGTCAATTGACAGTGCTGTTTGATAATCAAGAAGCATCTGTGTTTGATTTCCAAGACAGTCATTCGTCAATCCGCGGCCAGCCCATGCCGCCGCATAGTTGGGGTTTATTAACAAAGCCTGATTTAAGTCAGCAAGTGACTTATCACATTGCCCTAAAAACCAATACGAAACACCGCGATATCTATATGGTGGCGCTAGGTTTGAATTGGTTTCAATGACCACATTCATCAATGGGATTACTTTCTCGAAGTTCTTTTTATCGTTGATCTTTATACCTTCATCGTATATCTTTACACCTTCAATGAAGTTGAGGTCTGTGATATCGCTGCCCAGCGGGGTGGCAGTCGGGTCACCTGTTTTAAAAGAGCCAAAGGTATATGGGCTTGGCGTCGTCGTTGGGGCTGTTGTTGGAAATGCTTCGGGGCTTATTGCCGGTGACGGAGATGGCGTAACCGATGGCGATAAAGTTGTATGGATGGCGGTTTGTGTCGAGGCTGCATTTGCTGTTTTGACAATAATTACGCCAACCGAATTTAAATCAAATGTGGGAACAGGTGTCGGAGCAGCGCTTTGGTTTACGGTATTACAGGCAATGACAAAAATCAGTAACATTGCACAGAATAATACGATAAATTTATTTGGTAATTTGTTTTGTTGAATCATATAACCTCTCTTTTCAACTTTTCATTGACGCGGTTTCTTTGGGAAGTTAATTGTTGGATCGCCATCCCATTTTTAGTTTAGTATATTGTGAAAGTTGGAATTATTCAATAATTTCCAACCCTGACTAACAGAATTGTCGGGGAGTGTCTAAAAGAATGGGCTAAGAAGCTTTTCACCACAGAGTATTCATGAAAGGATTTCACCCCGAAGGA
>DYDH01000184.1 GCA_020717985.1 Herpetosiphon sp.
CGGCGACGCCAGCAAGATCAGATATTTCATTGACCAAAAGGAAGACCCCGAACGCAGCGCCGCCTATCAACACCTGGATGCGATGACACGCTACGCAGAAGGAAGTGGATGCAGGCGCAAACCTCTGCTGGCTTATTTTGGCGAAAAATTTCCCGGCGATAACTGCGGCGCGTGCGACAACTGCGGAGCCGAACAAACCACGCAAGTGGATATCACCATCCCCGCGCAAAAATTCCTTTCGTGCGTCAAACGCAGCGGAGAAAGATTCGGCGCGGCGCACATCGTGGATATTCTGCTTGGCTCGAAAAATGAGAAGATCGAAAAATATAAACACAATGGATTATCCACCTACGGCATTGGAAAAGAATTAACCAAAAGCCAATGGATGCACATCTCCCGTCAACTGGTGGAGCGTGGACTGTTGGAACAGGAACCCGCCTATCGCGTGTTGTCGGTCACTGCCAAAGGGTTGGAAATGCTCAAGTCGCGGGAACAGGTTCGGGGCCAGATCAATGAGCCGAACAAGAGCGAACGTCCGGGTGCGAGAATCAAATCCACATCCGCAGAGGAACCAGAGTACGACAAGTCATTGTTCACGTTGCTGCGTAACAAAAGAAAAGAACTCGCAGACGCAGCGGGCTTGCCGCCTTACATCATTTTTTCAGACAAGACCCTGGCGCAAATGGCGGCTTATTTTCCGCAGACCAAAGAAGGTCTGCTCAACATGAGCGGCATGGGCAAAGTGAAGTATGAAAGATACGGCGCGGATTTTCTGACGATCATCAAAGAATATTGCAGGGAAAACAAGATCGAGGAAAAATATAAAGCGCCGATGCGTGAGAAGGACGACGCGGGGCGGCGATACATGGTGGTGGGCGAGGCATACAATGCGGGCGCGAGCATCGAAAACTTGATGAAGCGCTACGATGTGACCGCCGATACGATCCTGAATCATCTGGCGCGTTTTATGATGGCGGGCAATCCGCTGCGCTCGTCGGAAGATTTGATCGCGCTCTCGGCTCTTTCACCCGACCAGCAACTCGCCGTGTTCAAAGCCTTCGACACGCTGGGGTCGGACATGCTCAAGCCCGTTTATGACAAATTCAACGGCACGGTAAATTATGACGAGTTGAGAATTTTGCGCCTGTGCTATTTGTGCGAAGAGAGGTAAGCAAAACCTTAATCTTTTAAACGATGCGCGCCAGGCGACAACCCGGCGTGCATACAAAAAGACCCCTTCGTATCAGCATTCCCCTCAGAACCACCGATACAGCGCATTGGAAAAAATAAATTATTCTGTCATCATACGAAGAAACACAGGGACCATTTTGGGATCAAAATGTGTGCCTGAATTTTTTTGAATATATTCAAGCGCGTCTGCCTGGGACCAGGCGCGGCGATAGGGACGATCTGAGGTGAGCGCATCATAAACGTCGGCGAAGGCAAAGAGCCGCGCAGCAAGTGGAATGGCTTCGCCTGCCAGTCCATCGGGGTAGCCGCTGCCGTCCCATTTTTCATGATGAAAGCGGGGAATTGGCAATGCTGGAACAAGATAGGAGATCGGTTTTAGAATCTCTGTCGCAATCAGGGGATGACGCCGCATGATGATCCATTCCTCTTCCGTCAATGATCCTTGTTTGAATAAAATGCTGTCAGGTATGGCTACCTTGCCAATGTCGTGCAAGGTTGCTCCGCGCCGAATATGGATCAAATCCGCGTCAGGAATACCCAGATTTTGTGCAAGGCGCAAGGTCAACTCAGTGACGCGGCGGGTATGGTCTTCGGTTTCCTTATCGCGCAGGTCAAGCGCTCGCGACCACCCGTCAATGGTTTTGTCATACGCCAGTGTCAACTCTACATTGGAATGCTGTAAACCCTTGAACAGCATGGAATTATCAATGGCAATGGCGGCCTGACCCGCAAGGGTAATCAGAAAATTCATCCAATCCTGGTTGGCAGAAAGGGCGGAGCGATGAAATGTTTCAAGCACTCCCAACACCTCTCCCTTTACGATCAAAGGGATGGCGTAATACGCGACAAAGTTTTCCCTGCTAAAAAGCGGAGAACGCAACAGACCTGTTTTGCGAACGTTTAGATCGGGGACATGAACAAGCCTGCGCTCCTGTACTGCCTGTCCAGCCAGCCCCTCGCCAATCTGTAAATGCGTATGCTGCAAAGCCGTTGTCCGAAAACCGGATACTGCGGCAAATTCAAGGCTTTGGGTCTGCGGTTTAAGCAATAACACACATGCCGCGTCAACGTTGAGATGTTTTCGGACATGCTCCAGAATCATGGACAGAGTCTGGTTCAAGTCGGTACCGGAAGTAATGACAAGATCAATTGCGCGCAGGGCGGCTAATTGCTCCAGTTGAATTTTTATCTTTTCCTCGGCCTGTTTATATTTTGTAATATCCCGTACAAAAACAACAACCTGCCTGTTGAATGTTGGAACGAGGCGGGCTTCCAACCAGTTTTTACCTGCAAACGCCGGAATGGAAAACTCAAACTGAATGACATTGTTCTCAAGGCGAAGGTTATAAAGTCCCGCGATAATTTTCTGTCCCGCCTCAACTGGCAGCAAGTCTTGAAGTTTCCGCCGTAAAACTTTGGATGGGAATCCATTAAGCTGGAAAAGGTCGCCTGATCTGTGTTCAAGGATCATGCCGTCTTCATCAACAATAAATATCAAATCATCAAAGGCGTGAAGCATCGCTTCCAGCCTTTGACTGGCATTGGGCAGATTGTAGGGGGATAATTCTGTGACCATGCTATCCTATAAAAAAACAGGCGCGAAACATTGTCCAAAAGAATGGTTTTTCCAATGTTTCCAATGCCCGGGCAACGCTAGGAACTATTAAGTAATGAGCAATTAATCTGTTTAGCCAGATCAGGTAGGGATTTGGCTTGAATGGAGGTGATTAAATCCTGTTCTTCCTTGCTAAGGGAGAAGGTTTGTCCCAAATAACCTTTTTGAATGGCTATGGATGGGTCGTGCAGCAGCATGTCACAAAATTGACGGTTGACAACTGCGGCCGCAAAAACCTGGCTTAATCCGGAAGAAATGTTTGGACGTGAAGTTGGATTCCTGTGGAATGTGTTTTGATATGTATATGGGGCGATCATAATGATGTACCTCTCTTTGTAAACTGAATGGATAACCCTGGTTTGGCAAGCAGCCAAAATACACCAAGAGCGATAAAAACGTCGCCGAGACTAAAAGCCACTTGATACGGTGACCAGATTGGGGGTAGGAAGCGATCCGCCAGCCATTCGAAGCGGGTATCTTGAGGCGGCAGGAGAATGTCTTTTGCGCCAAATCTGCTTCCAGACTGGGTATCCCGTAAAAGGTCTTCCGACACCAGACGGCTTGCGGTCTGCGGGCTGATGGGCATAAAGCCGCCGTTGGCTGTCATCACCGACAAATTGAGCGCCACCCCGCAAAGCAGGATGGACATACCCGCAATGCGACGGTTGATCCAGACAAATGCCAGGAGCATAATTTGCGAGGTCAGCAAAAGTCCGGCCGTTAGCCAGTCGGGAAAAAGCCCATGGGTGACAGGCAGGTAGATGACAATGAACTGTGGCAGGAAGGCGATAAAGACCAGCCAGAGGAACTGGAGGTTTGGAGATTGGTATGGTTCTCCATGCCAGCGCGCCCAGCCCAGCCCGGTCAGCAACCCCGCGGCTATTGCGGACAATAAAATCATTTACTTATATACCAGCGCCGCCGCCATCTGTTGGAGCGCCAACACCGAGGACAAGCGCGACGAGGGATAGAATCACAAAAAACAGTTGAATGTGCTGGCGGTTGATTTTCGAGGCAGATAAGGAGATGAGAGAAAGTTTGTTTTTCATGGCAGGTATCCTTTTGTTAGGTTGATTTCTTGCCCATAGGATACGATTCACCAGGCTTCAAAACAGGCTTCAAAAAAACGCAAAAAATCAGCCTTTGCGGGGCTGATTTTTTGCGTTTTCAAATGTAGGTCACGTTTATAACGTGACATTTTTTATTGGAGTGGGGTCACGGAGACGCGCAACTTCCGTATTTACGAGATCAAACGCCGGTAGAGTTGCTCTGTCTCTTTCGAGGGGGGGAGTCCAATCTGACGGTTTAGGGCGTCCTGGCAGGCTTGATAGGTGCGGATGACGGAGGCGCGATCTCCCAGGCGATGATGGATCTGCATGGAAAGAACATATGCCGCTTCAATTGTTGGGTCATACTCCAGCGCGCGCTGGCAGGCGGTGAGAGCCTGCTCGTGGCGGGCTTGTTTGTGCAACAACTCAGCCAGTGACAGAAGAGCCGCAAGATATGTCTGGTTGAGGCGTTCGCGTTCAAACATGGCCCAGTCGCCGTAGATGTCAGCCAGAAAAGGTCCGGTCACAAGGTCAACGGCTTTTTGATAAAACGCGATCTGTTCGTTAATATCGCTGGCTGTTTTTGCCCGCGCCAGGAAGGATTCAAAAGCCTCGACATCGTATTCAAAATCCAGGTTGCGATTGAAGCCGTAGAAGACATCTTCGTAGGTAATGACTTCCTCCTGCTCGATTGCCCTGCGTAAACGATAGACCTCATTCTTGAAGCGCACTTTTATTTTTTGAGGTTCGTCCAGTTCCGGCCAAAGAGCCTCGCTGACCTGTTCCTTTGTGAGCGGTTTATGGGTGGATAGAAAGAAAAAGAACAGGTCGCGTACCGACTGGGTTTGCCAGTCTGAAAGAGTGAGCAATTTTCCGCCAACGCTGACAGAGGCTGTCCCAAATGCGCGAATGATCAAGTGGGGATTGGGGATTTGCACGACTTGCGCCAGGCGATGCAAACTCCGTCGGGTGACTGGCATTTTTGCCCCCACGCGGCTGGCGCGTGTCAACAGGTCTCCGGTTGCGCGCCCCACTTCGACATCTTTTTGAAGTCCGTCCAGCCAATTCCGTGCTTGATGTACAGCTATCAGTATTCCGTGCGAAACCTGAATGCGCCCCCCGATAACGTTTGAAATCATTTGGCGGGCCATGTCATGATTTTTTGTTTGATAATAGGCTGCCGCCAGCCAGATACGGCTGGAGTCGCCTTCCATTTTTCGCCCGTCCTCTGTGAAACAACGTTCAGCTTCGGTCAATTGTTTAATTGCCCGGGACGAGTCTCCTTCCATCAGTGAAAGCCGCCCCAACACAAAGTTCAGCAATCCCTTCTCGTAAAGCGAATCAACAGACCGGATCAATCCAGCCGCAGTTTTTATAGCCTGACGCGCCTCGGCAGTCTTTTGTTGCAGGAGCATCAAAGTCACCTGCGCCATGGACAGATAGAACAAAAGGAAACGATCATCCATCCCGCGGGCAATCTCTTCCGCCTGGCGATAATTAAATTGAGCGACGCTGAAATCTTCCAACTCGGCGGATACGTCACCCAACCCAATGGTGATCAGGATTTCCATGCGGGTGTAACCGCTGCGCCGGGCGCATATCAATCCCTCTTCAAATGCCAGCGCGGCTTTTTCATACTCCCCTTGAAAGTGCCGCAAAACGCCCAAATTATTTAATAAGTTGGCCTGCCACGATAAGTTGCCTTCAGCCTGCCAGATTTTAAGCGCCTTCTCGTAGGCGATTCCGGCCTCTGCGTAGTTGCCAATTGCCTAGTATACCATGCCTGTTTCCATAAATAATATTGGAATGCTGCTTGTATTATTCAAACGAATATATATATTAAGGGAGTTTTCAAGAAACTCCACCGCCTGCCGCGCCTGACCGAGACGGTATAATGCCAATCCTTTGACCCGAAACGCCTCCGCATAAACGTATTGCAGATCATCCCTGTTTTCCGTCAATTCAATGGTTTCGTTGGCATCGCGTAATGAAGCGTCATAATCGCCAAGAAAGCGATACACGATTCCACGCCGCCCCAAAGCCACGGCCACACCCGACACATTATTTTCCAGGCGAAAAGCTTGCAGGGCTTGATCCAGCAACACCAGCCCTTCATGCAAATTCCCTTTCATATAAACAATAGTGCCGCGAGTTGAAAGCAAACCGGGGCGCGTCCGCAGCATGGACGGATTCAATTCATTAAGCCATGATTCAAGCGTAACCATTGCGCGTTTCAGCATCGGCGTGGATGCCCGCTCTATCATCTGCGCGAGAACTTCGATATCATTTAATTTTTTGTAAATGTGGTGGGCTTTTTCCCATTCCCCCAGGTCTTCATAAGCAAGCCCAAGGCGGGTCAAAATGGGTTTGACTTCTTCGGGATGTAACTGTTCAAAGCGCTCTTTAAGAAAGTCGCGGAAGAGGTGATGATAGCGCAGCCACCTTCCATCCGCGCCAACAGGCAGGACAAAGAGATTGTTTTGCACAACCGCGTTGATCCAATTCTGCCAGTTTTGCAGTTCAGGGTACAACGGAGATAAAACCGCCTGGCAAAGGGACACATCGAATTCCTCCAACACAGAGGTACGCAAAAGAAAATCCTGCATAGCGGGAGGCTGGCGGTCAAGCACTTGTTGTCCCAAAAAATCGAACAGTCCAACGCCGGTATTGACCACCGACTTCATTAGGTCGCTTCCAATGCCGGAGAATTGTAAACCAGCAACCCAGCCCTCGGTTTTTTCGATTATTTTTTTGGCTTCGTCATCTGAAATATGCAGGTTATTATTCTGCGCCAGCAAAGCCTGGATTTCATCCGCGTGAAAAGCGAGGTCGGAAAAACTTAATCCGCTGACCTGCTCACGCGCCACCATTAACGGCAGGTCGGGCAGGCTTGTTAGAACCCGTGAAGCGATAATCACATGACAGTTCTCATCTGCGAGTTGCAAAAAGCGATTCAAGAAAACTTGAATGGGCTGGACATCAGCCACGAGATGAAAGTCATCCAGCACCAGAATAAAGTGCTCGTGGATCTGTTCAAACGTTTCGTTGGCCAATGTGACCAGCATCCGCTCCATGCCCTGCTCGAGCGAGGTTAAACTACCGAGCATGGATGTGGACTGTCCCCCAAATGCGGGAAACCGTTCCGCAATTGCCGCGATCAAATAGGCAATAAATCTTTGAGGCTCACGGTCCAGTTCGTCAAGAGCCAGCCAGCAACACGGTAATTCACTTTGAGTTGCAAAATCAATTAAAAGGGATGTCTTTCCATAACCGGCAGGCGCCGAGACCAGGGTCAACTTTTTATCAAGCGACTCAAACAAAACATCCAACAACCGCTTGCGCGTGAGCAATTCTGCGCGGCGGCGTGGAGGAATGATCTTGGTCTTGCTGATGGGAATGGCTGACATTGGATTTGCTTATATTATCTTACCTTAATTGTGAAATATAATTTCAGAATCATATTTTATTCGCCCGTTTGTATTATTGTATCCGCAAATCCATTTTTTAAGCATCCCGTCAACTTCATACTTGAACATGCGTGCTATAATCGCGTTTAGTTCGATAGTTGCGTAGTTCTGTAGTTACGTAGTCGAACTACTACCCCCGACTACCAAACTAATAACCACCAAACTACAAAACCATGTCTTTCGCCCACCTGCATGTCCACACGGAATACTCCCTGCTCGATGGCTTCTCGAATATCAAGAAGCTGGTCAAACGCGTCAAAGAGATGAATATGGAATCGGTGGCCATCACCGACCACGGCACAATGTTTGGGGTGATTGATTTTTACAAAGCCGCCAAAGCCGAAGGCATCAAGCCGATCATCGGATTGGAAACCTACATGGCGGCGCGCACGATGAAGGACAAGGATTCAAAACTCGACCGCTCGTCCTCGCACCTGCTTCTGCTTGCCGAGAATGATACTGGCTACAGGAATCTTTTAAAGATCGCATCCGCCGCGCAGATGGAAGGCTTCTATTATTATCCGCGCATTGACCATGAATTTCTGGCGGCACATGCCGAGGGTTTGATCTGCACCTCAGGCTGTATGTCGGCGGAGATTCCACGCGCGCTGTTGAACGAGAATCCGCAGGAAGCCGTGCGGAAGTGGGACTGGTATTCCGAGGTCTTTGGACGCGACCGCTTCTTTGTGGAATTGCAGCAGCATAATATCAAAGAGATCACAGACTTAAACAGGCAATTGCTGAGTCTGGGCGCGCGTTATGAAGCGCGGTTCGTCGCCACCAACGATGTGCATTACATCAATCAAGAGGATGCGCGTTTACAGGATATTCTGCTCGCGATCCAGACCAATTCCACGCTCAACGACCCCGACCGGATGAAGATGAGCGACGACTCGTATTATCTGCGCTCGCCTTTGGAGATGAGCAAAATTTTCTCCGAAGTCCCCGATGCATTGAGCAACACACTGTTGATCGCCGAACGCTGCAACGTGGACTTAAGTTTCAAAGGCTATCACCTGCCTGAGTTCACCGTCCCTGAGGGATACACACCGGAAACGTATTTGCGCTCGTTATGTCAGCGTGGGGCGCAGATCAAATTCAAGGACGACGCCACCAGCCAAAAGGTGCAGGAAAGACTCGAGTACGAGTTGAGCGTCGTCCACACGATGGGATTCGATGCCTACTTCCTCATCGTCTGGGACCTGTGCCGCTTCGCCCGCGACAATGGGATTTGGTACAACGCCCGCGGCTCGGCAGCCGGCTCGATCATCGCCTACACACTCGACATTACGCGGGTTGACCCGCTCGAACATGCGCTGATCTTTGAACGCTTCCTCAATCCGGGGCGCGTTTCGATGCCCGATATTGACCTTGATTTCCGCGATGACCGCCGCTCTGAAATGCTGGGATACTGCTCGAACAAATACGGTTCGGACAAGGTGGCGCAGATCATCACCTTCGGCACGATGGGATCGAAAGCCGCATTGCGCGATGTGGCACGTGTGATGGAAATTCCGCTGCCTGAAATTGACAAGGTCGCGAAGCTTGTGCCTTTCGTTTCGGGGCGCGCAACCACCATGAAAGACGCAATGGAAGTTGCCGACTTCAAAAAGATCTACGATACCCAGCCGCACTTGCGCGAAGTGATTGATATTGCCGCGCGCATGGAAGGCACTGTCCGCAATGCGGGAACACACGCGGCGGGCGTGGTC
>DYDH01000185.1 GCA_020717985.1 Herpetosiphon sp.
ATTGAAAACGTGACCTACATGTGTTAGCTCTGTCGGGGGCTTAGCCCCCGACAGAGCGGTCACTACATATATCGCCGATTAAAACGCCACACCCCAATGGCGAAGAATGCCGTGCTCCATAAAAGCAGAATCAGTGTTGTGGTGAGTACACTACTAAGCGGCTCGCCATTCATCGCCTGCATTAATCCGCGAATTGCCCAACCTTGGGGCACCAGCAATGAGACGGTATCTCCCATGCGTGCCGCAGTGGGTGAGTTCATGGCAAAAATGCTGATCATGCCAACCATGCCGGTCACGGTCAATACACCGCCAAATATCACGCCGCCCTGTTTGGTGCTTTTGAGGAAAGAGTTGACGAAGATGCCGAATGATGACGCGCTGATGACTACTCCCGCCGCCATCAAAACCACAGGTAATAGGCCACCCCATTGGATTCCAAAGATCAAACGCGCGGCAACAAGCAATACAATAACCTGCACGCAAACGGTCATGAATACGGATAAAAGTTTGCCGGTCAGGATGGTCGCTTGCGATGTGGGCGTGGTGAACAAGCGCGGGAGGGTCCGTTCCTCTTCCTCTTTGAGGATGCTTTGCGCTGTAGATGTGCCTGTGTAGAAGGCATAGAAAACCATCATCCCGCCCATAATCGGGCTGATGATGTTGAGTAAAAGATTTTGGCTTTCCGCCTCTTTGTTCTGCGGGCCGTTGGATGGGGCGCGCACATCCAGCAGTTCTTTCTCTACATCATCGCTCTCTGCCAGAGAAACTTTCAAATACTGTTGGACAACCTGCCCCGCCATTGCGAAATCGCTTGAGTCAGCTTCGTCAAGGTAAACGTTTACTGCGATTTTGACCCCCGCCATCCCGTCCATAAAGCGATTGAGAATGGAGCGCATGATGGCGGGACCAATTGTCAGTGTCGGGTCTTGATAAAACTCGATGACCGCCTCTCCATCCACATCTGCAAATTGATGCGAAAAATCTGACGGGATGATGATCGCCACTTGGGCATTTTGACTATCCACGGTTGTGCGGGCTGCTTCGGCGTTCGGCGCAAACGTGACCTCGATCAGGTCAGCCAGATCGTCGCTTTGCAATATACTGACGATCAGGTCGCCCATCGTGTCGGCTTTTTTCCCGCCGGGGATGTTTTTTGGATTAACTTGAAATTTTGGTCCGCCTTCATCCAGATTGGCGATCACAACTTTGGTCTTCGGCAGGTTGAACCCGCCATCGCTGGCGATATTGCCGAACATGAAATAAAACATCCCGGTCACAAGTAATGGGACAACGAGCATGAAGATGACCGCGAATACACTGCGGAAGGAACGGGTCATGTCTTTCAGGGCGATGTCGAATGCTTTCATGATTTCCTTTATTCACCGTCCCGAAGGTTGAATGGCTGAACAAGGTCTTTTCAAGAAACCTTCGGGACGTTTCGCTCATCAATCGCGCAGGGCGCGCCCGGTCAGGTGCAAAAACACAGCCTCCAGATTTGGCTCGCGGATATCCACCGAGGTGATGCGCATGGAAAGTTTTGCAGCCGCCTCGAACAAATGCGGCAAAACAAGGTTGCTATCTGTTACCAACACGGTGACCAATCCATCCTCTGCCGAGACGCGAGATACTCCTTCAATTCCCTGCCATAGCTTCATTACACTTGCGCCGTCTCCATTCAAGGTCAGGTCAATGCGTGTTTGTTGTCCCACCAGTTTTACCAATTCTTCGCCGGTGCCGCAGGCGATTAATTTACCGTGATCCATAATGCCAATATGGTCGGAGAGTTCCTGCGCTTCTTCCATGTAGTGGGTTGTGTAAAGCACGGTCATGCCTTCATCCTTCAACCTGACCACACTGTCGAGGATGTTGCGCCGCGACTGCGGGTCGATGCCGACGGTTGGTTCATCCATATAAATGACTTTGGGTTTGTGCAAAAGCGCCACCCCGATGTTGACGCGGCGTTTCATTCCGCCAGAATATTTGCCCACGCGCTCGCTGGCACGGTCGCGCAGACCGATAATATCCAATACTTCATCCACGCGCAGTTTGAGTTTTGAACCGCGCAAGCTGTACATCTTGCCCCAAAAAGACAGGTTCTCGCGTGCGGTCAAATCCTCGTAGAGCGCCAAATCCTGCGGCACAACACCCAGCACGGATTTTACGCCCATGGCGTCGGAGCGGATGGAATGTCCCATCACGCGCGCATCGCCACCGTTCGGGCGCAGGAGACAGGACAACATGGAAATTGTGGTTGTCTTGCCCGCTCCATTAGGTCCCAGCAGGCTGAAAATTTCACCTTGTGTTACTTCGAAACTGACACCTTGAACAGCCCGGTTTTCCCCAAAGGATTTTTGCAGATCCAGAACCTCGATCGCAGGTACATCATTCATTGGACACTCTCACTTTATTGACGGTCAACCTACGCAACCTCACTAATTACCTACACTTCAAAAATCGGGACGCTGATTAACGCTGAAAACGCAGTTTTTCTGCGTCCCAAAATCATTCTGTAAGGTAATCAAACTCAATATTTATTATACGTAAATTTGTTCTCAATGTTTCACTATTTTGCGGCATTATTGAGCAGAGAGCAACTGACGACGTTCCACAATGGCGGTTGGAGAAAATATTCGAATGTTCTCTTCGATCCTCCCAAGTTGTAAGTCCACTGTTTCTGCCGAAACACCGGCTGGAGCATAGGCAACATAGAGAACATGAGAGGTTTCCCGTGAAATGGGAGACCGATTATCCTGACCGTATAGGATCGAACAGCTTATGCCATTCGCGTCCCTCATGATCATATCACCCGCGCGGATGGTTTTGATATCGCCGTTCATCTGGGCAATTTGGTCACCTTCGTGCGATACATCCATTGTAATTGGACCGTGCAGTTTCGCAATATCGTGCCCGGCGGTTAGCGCCAATGTTTCCACCTCCGCAATGAAGTTGGAGTCAACCAGGGGAGACACATTGGGCAGACTCTTTCCTTTCAACACAATGGACTCGACCTGAAGCTGTACATGATAGGTTTTGTTGAATCTCTTGTAGTACTGTTCATAAGCACACATCACCGGAAGCGACAGGAAATCCTGCCGGGTAAATCCTTTATAGCGTTCCCGCAAACGCGCTTCCGTGTCCCGTTTTCGATCATCCAACTGGGGGGACGCATGGTTATTCTCCACACCCGAAAGTTCCAACAGTCCAATTACAGCTCCGGGGTGAGTGGACCGCCACTCATCTGTGCTTGAAATTAAAAGCATGTTGATTCACCTTTGCCCATAAGCGATAAATATAGCATTTTTATCTCCAAATGATTGTGCCCGGGTTTATTTTGCAATGCACGATCTGTCAAAGAGTTCAGGACACAAGGTATTCACTAGCGGACAACGATACGTGGTGTTGGGCAGCTGGAGTTGCTCCCCAAACGATAATGGTGATAAAGCCTATGAAGTAGGGATAATGCGAAAATCAATACAGGTTGCGGCTTACACAAAGTCTTTGAGCATAAAATACACATGACCGCAATCTTCACATGCAAAGCCTACTATTTCATCATATACATCCAAGCCCAAAAATCGTGCTAAAGATAATTCAGGTTTTTTTAAGACCACTGCTTTCATTCTGTTGCGTAGTTCCACCGCCCGCATAAAAATATTTTGGCTTTGGCAGTTCGGACACGTTCGAGTCTTCTCTGATGGTTCGTTCGTTTCAATTTTGTTTTGTGCTGGTAATTCACCAAGACGCTTGATCAAGATTTCCTTTACTACATCAAAGGCGAGTTCTGACCATTCGGAAACATTGTTGGCTTTCCAAATTTCAATTAGTTCATCAGTCTCTCGAATGTTCATGTTGTTGAAAATTTGATCCCGTAAATTTTCGTCCATTTAGAATTACTCCTTTTAACTTTGTAGCACACTGATTTGAAAAAAAACATAAATCGCCAAGCACATTTATTGAAAAACGCTGTTTATTTTTTGAAAGGCTTTACACCAGTGGATAGTGCGCGGGTGTGGACTCTCTGTTTGGGAGCAGGAAAAACTCAAAGCCACGCGTACGCGAAATGCTCGACCCGAAGCGCCCCAGAGTCCAGCGCGCGCTTTTCTTAGGCGCGGTTTACACGGGAATACGCTCTATACAAGCACAGGTTGCCGGCACGGGAGGCGCGACTCGACTCAGGAATTCTACCGTTTGAATTTCTTTAATACGCCATCCTTTTTCAACCGTAAAACGTGTTTGTAATTCATCAATTGAAATTTGACGGGGTACATTAGGCACTGGAAATTCGATTGCAAACTCATGCAAATAATAACAACCATGTGGTTTCAAGATTGAGGCAACTTCATCAATTAATTGCTCGCATTGGTCCGGATTAAATAAATGATAAAAGCCCGAATCAAAAACTGCTCCAAATTTTTCTTGAAGTAAAGAGGGCTTTAGAGCGTCAGTCACTTGAAAACTTAATGATAGTGCAGTCTCATTGGGAAGGGCGGTAACTTTGTCCCGGGCGTTTATGATGGCAGATTCGACAAAATCAATCCCAACAACTTGATGCCCTAACTTTGCTAAATAAATCGCAAGGTCGCCAGAGCCGCAGCCAAGATCCAAAATCGGATTCGCGGGCGCACATTTTTCAATAAGAGCAGCCATTGCTGGTTGAGGTGCGCCAATATCCAAGGCGCAATATTCTGGTACACAGAATTGAAAAAAGTAAGCGGGTCAGGACCAAATCTACTCACGATAAATCTCCAGAAGGTGTTCTGTTGTGTAAGCGCCCAACGGTTTGCGCGGACTGGCGCTGGGGCGGGCGTGGACTCTGCCTGGGAGTAGAAAAAAACTCGAAGCCACGCATACGCGATTTGCTCGACGCGAAGCGTGCTGCAGAATCCCACACTGTCAAGATGTACGCTTTGTTAGGTGCGGTGGAACTTGAAGACTCGCCGGCTTCTGAAACATTTATTGTCATAGCCTGAATAATCCATATTTTAATATACAGTAAATTGCCCGAAACCCATCTCTCCAGCCTATCTTTTTTCCATCTTTATAAGTTCTTCCATAGTAAGAAATACCGACTTCATAAATTCGTATGTTTGGGATTCTTGATATTTTTGCGGTTACCTCTGGTTCAAAGCCGAAACGTTTTTCTTTAAGTTTTATGCTCTTTAAGTATTCTGAGCGAAATAGTTTATAACATGTCTCCATGTCTGTAAGATTTAAGTTGGTGAAGATGTTCGATAAACCTGTTAGTACATATTTATTGCCTATTGAATGCCAGAAAAAAAGTACTCTATGAGGCTTTCCTCCCACAAAACGTGACCCATATACTACGTCAGCGTGGTTCTCTACAATTGGCTTTAGTAAAATATTGTATTCATTTGGGTCATATTCCAAGTCTGCATCTTGTATTATTATTAAATCTCCTGATGCCAACTCAATACCTTTATGTAAAGCGGCTCCCTTCCCTTGATTATATTGAAGACTAAACAATCGTATATTGTCATCGGGATGAGATTTGATATATTCCTTTACTGCCACCTCAGTAGTGTCCTTTGATGCGTCATTGACGATAATTATTTCTTTTTTTATGTCATTCAGTAATGACGTTTCAATTATTTTATTAAGAATTAGGTGAATGGTTTTTGCTTCATTGTAAGCAGGGATAATAATGGATAACAGCATGATCTAATTTCCTTGTCTTTCTTTGATTTGCTTTTGTTACATCGTTATGCATGACAGCACCTAATTATGTTTTATACAAAGACATTCCATATAAGACACTCTTATAGTGTCTTATATGGAATGTCTTCCTACTCCACAATTCTATATTTCACCAAAGTCCACACGGCAGCAAAGGCATCTTTTAACTTGATCTTTTTCCCCTCTTTGTAATCGCGTGGATTAAAAGTGATCGCTACTTCGAAAATGCGGAAGTTGCGCTTGAGTATTTTGGCGGTGAACTCAGGTTCAAAGTCAAAACTGTTGGCGTGCAGTACCATCCCATTAAGAACTTCACGGCGGAAGACCTTGTAGCCGGTCTCCATGTCGGTCAGGATGGTGTTATAGAGGATGTTTGTCATGAAGGTCAACATTTTGTTGGCAACCATGTGCCAGAACATGGTCACACGGTGCGAGCCGCCCAGAAACCGCGACCCATAGACCACATCCGCAATCCCTTCGTCGATCGGTTTAAGCAGGGTGGGGTAGTCGCGTGGATCATATTCCAGGTCGGCATCCTGAATCAACAGCACGTCGCCCTTGGCCGCCGCCATTCCCGTGCGGACCGCCGCGCCCTTGCCCTTATTTTTCTCATGCAGGATGATTCTTACACCGTCTTTCCCGTCCAGTTCTTTCAATACATCGCGTGTGCCGTCCTTTGAGCCATCGTCAACAACGACGATTTCATCGGCAAGATTTTGGGCTTGCACACGTTTCAAAATGACCTGAATGCTTTCCATTTCATTGTAAACAGGGATTATGACTGATAGTTTCATAGTGGCGGGATTATAAACGAAAAGGTAATCACTCAGCCGTCAAAAATTTTTCTCGAAAAACAGACCCTAAAGGTTTTTTCGATATGGCAGAAGTTCGATTTGCAAGAAAATCTCTATTGAAATTTCGTTTTGATTTGCAAAAGAAACCTTTAGGGTCTTGCCGTGAGTAGTTAAACGAAAAGAAGTATAATCGGCTCGCAGCGCTAAATTTACAGGTTTAAACCAAGACAAAGCAGGCGTTGCGCCCAAAATCCCACCCAAAATTGGACGGCAATTTTCATGACAAAACAGTCAATACACTCCCTTGCACCTGTGGGTGCTTTTTTTCCGCCGCAGATCAACTTATGAACAACGAATCTTTGCTGCGCGTAAAATGTTTTTTGCTGGATATGGATGGAACCTTCAATCTCGGAGACGGCATCATTGACGGTTCGCTGTATTTTATTGACACCTTGAACGAAATGGGCATTGATTATTTATTTCTGACCAATAATTCCTCGAAGCATCGCGGAATTTATGCCGAAAAGATCACGCGGCTGGGGCTGCCCACTGCGGAGGAGAAAGTTTTCACCGCCGGAGAAGCCACCGCGCTTTATCTTGCAAAGGAGCATCCAGCCGCATCCGTTTATGTGGTTGGCACACCCGCCCTCGAAGATGAATTCCGTCATCACGGTTTTCGACTCGAAGAAAATGATCCGCAGTTGGTGGTGCTGGGATTTGACACCACGCTGACCTACCAGAAACTTTGGAAACTGTGCGACTTTGCCCGCGCCGGACTGCCCTACATCGCCACCCACCCCGACTTTAATTGTCCAACCGAAACCGGATACATGCCCGACATCGGCGCCATGATCGCCTTTGTCCGCGCCGCCACGGGTCGTGATCCTGACCTTGTGGTGGGCAAGCCCAATCGCATGATCGTGGATACCGTGGCGCAAAAATACGGACTTCCAATCGAGGAAATGGCCATGGTCGGCGACCGTCTCTACACCGATATTGCCCTCGGACAAACATCCGGTATCACAACCTGCCTTGTGTTGAGCGGCGAAACCACCCAGGAAGACCTTGCCGATTCGCCATTCCAGCCGACTTATACATTCGCCAATCTAGCCGCCATCGCAGACTGGCTCAAAGCTCACAAATCTGGAAAGTTGTAGGTTGGCGTTTTTTGTATTTTGATAGATTAATCTAGCAAAACCTTAGCCACAAATTAGCTCCGATCTTTTGTACCCAATCTGTGAAAATCGGTGGAATTCGCGGCAAAATAGTTTTTCGAATTACGATACTTGGCGCGGTCATTAATTGCGGTTTTCTTTTTTAACGCAAAGACGCCAAGCCGCAAAGATTCAAGGTTTTCTCCTTCGCGTCCTTGCGCCTTTGCGTTAAGAACTCGAATGGAACTTGTTCAGCAAAAGCGCAATCTGTTGCCGCATTCAGTATAGATTTAATTGTTAATCAACAATTCCGTGACGTCACTAAAGGAGGATCATGTTAAACAACTTAATCACCGCAATGGAAAACGCGATTCAGGAACTCAAGCAATGGCCTGATAAGACCGTTCAAGTCTTCCACCACAATGATGCCGACGGGCTTACTTCGGGCGCCATCCTCACCCGCGCCTTTGAAAGACAAGGATACGAAGTCCGGCGCTTCTCTTTGGAAAAGCCGTATCCCAAAGTGTTGAAAAAAGTTTATGAGCAGGAAGGGAAGATTCTTGTCTTTGCCGATTTTGCAGGGCGTATCGCGCCGATGCTTTCGGATTTGAATCAGGGCAGAAACCTGACCCTGATCCTCGACCACCATGTCGCCGCCGCCTCCACCGACCCGAAAGTCCACAACCTCGACCCTGATCTTTACGGATTGAAAGGCGACCGCGATATTTCCGGTTCGACGACCTGCTATCTTTTCGCGCTGACCCTTGACCCGATCAACCGTGACATGGCTCACATTGCCGCAGTAGGGGCGGTGGCTGACGGTTTCTTTGTAGATGGTGAACTGGTCAGCCAGAATCGCGAAGCCGCACTCGAAGCCGTTCAACAGGGGCGGATGGAAATCCGAAAACACGAAACTGGCGAGCAATACTTCTTGACCAGTCCAAAAGGACCCGTCCCCGTTCTCGAACTCGGTGATTACCTCGACCTGTTGGGTGGAGTCGGCTACTACAAAAAGGGACCAGACATGGGAGTCAAAGTTTGCCTTGAAGGCGTTTCCCCAGAGTCAGACAAAATGGTGGAGGAATTAAAAGTCATCCGAACCATGATTTTCAATGATGAGATCGCAAGGCTTCGCGCTGGCGAGTTGAAGCAAGAACCCCACATCCAGTGGTTTAATGTCGGGCAGCGCTTTTTCCCAATGGGCGTGAAAATGATCGGAGCCTTCTGTGATGCGATCAAGGATACAGACTTGATTGATCCCAAAAAATATCTTGCAGGCTTTCAAGTCATCCCCGATGAAATTCCCGGCTTCGATTCGATTGCATTCAACGAGGTCAAAATCTCCATGCGGGCTTCCCGTTTTCTCGAAGAGGAGATCAGGGCGGGAAGGGCAACTGGA
>DYDH01000020.1:0-20852 GCA_020717985.1 Herpetosiphon sp.
TCTTGAAGCTGGCTCCCGCGCAGACTCTCCCTGCCTTTGCCCGATTCACCTTCGACGACTTTTATCGCCGCCGAAAGCACGCTTCGCGCCGCACAGCGAAATCCGTCGTTCTCATCGTGGACGTGACTCGCAACCACAACCACCCTGAAATCGCACAAGCCGCCTTCCATGTCCTCGAAACCTGCGGATATGAAGTCATCGTCCCAAAAGAACACGACTTCGGACGTCCCGCCTTCTCGAAAGGCAACCTGACCCTCGCCCGCCAGAAAGCCTTGAATGCCCTAAAAATTCTCGCGCCGTATGCAGAGAAAAATATCCCCATCGTCGGCTTGGAACCCAGCGATATTTCCATGCTCATCGAAGACAACGCCTCACTCGTCCCGAACGACGAGCGCGTCAAGCAAGTCTCCGCGCAGGCGCTGACCTTTGAAGAATTCATGTGGCGCGAAATGCAGGCTGGAAATCTGGCGGACAAATTCAATCCCCAAAGCGGAAAAATTCTCTTGCATGGACATTGTCACCAAAAAGCGCTCATCGGCACGCGCTACAGTGAAGAATTGCTGGCATTCCTCGGCTACGAAGTGCAAGAAGCAGGCTCAGGCTGCTGCGGCATGGCTGGCTCCTTTGGCTACGAAGCCGAACACTACGACCTCTCGCTCAAACTGGGCGAACTGACCCTCTTCCCCGCCGTCCGCGCCCAAGACGAATCCACGCTGATTGTCGCCGCTGGTGTCAGTTGCCACGAACAAATCGAACACGGCACAAAGCGGGACGCGCTCCACCCTGCGCTGGTTTTTTATCAGGCGCTGGCTCTGGACTCAAAAGCCTCCTGACTTTTGAATCCACTCAAGTTAAACAAAAACATCCCCGCCATTTTCGACGGGGATGTTTGCTTTTATCAAACTTCTTTTTCGGGTGAGCCAGTCCCTTTTCTCATTTGGTCTTCCTGCACCATGCGAATGCCGTTGCCGACCTGTCCGCTCAACTTGGAAATTTGATCCTGCAATTGCATAAGCGTATCCACCACATAATTATCCGCATCAACACGGGTGGCTTCCGCTTCGCCGCGCGCCTGGTTGACGATCTGATCTGCGCGACGCTGGGCTTCCTGCACAATCATATCTTTTTGCACCATTTGCTCGGCTTTATCACGTGAAAGTTGCAGGGTGCGGTTGGCTTCCTCCTGCGCCTGCGCCATCACGCGGTCGCGCTGCGCCATTACCTGTTGCGCCTTTTTCACTTCTTCGGGAATGGCAATGCGCATCTGGTCAATCAATTCCAACATGCGATCTTCATCCACGACGACATTGTGTGTAAAAGGCACAGCTTTGGCGGCGTTGAAGAGTTCTTCCAATCGGTCAATAAGTTGCAGGATGTCCATATTTTATCTCTCCTTCAAGCAATCTTTATGTTTTTAGCGCCTGAAGCATTTCTTTGTTGTGACGCAGAATATCATTAACAACGGTTTGCAAGTCCGCTTTTTTTCCTTTGCGTATTCTTCAATAAAGCCGACAAGGTCGTCATCCAAATAGATGGGGAGTTTCAATACAACATCTGGGTGATAAAACTTGCCTTGTTCGCCTTTTGAGAAATCATATTTCTTTTTCATTTTCAACGCCTTTCGTGATACTGTTGGGTTTCATCACGATCTGCTTTTCTGGCAGAAATTATACGAATAAGTGATAATTGTGCATCGTTCCCTCGAAACGTATGCACAACCACAAGAAGTACTTCATTTGCCTCCAACCCAATTGTAATCCAACGGTCTTCATTATATCGCTATGCTCATCATCATAAATTGATATGGCAAAAGCATCACGAAAAACCTTGGCGGCACGCTCAAAACTAACTCCATGCTTACGAAGGTTTTGCTTTGCCTTTACTGGATCCCAATCAAAATTATATTGCAAGCACTCTGCCTTGCCCAAAAAGATGAATTGATTCTAGCACAAATTAATCGCGAAGTGCATTCGGCAGGGATTGCTCTCCCATATTAATTACCTTTGTATGCAAAGCGGCTTTGACATACGGGGGAACCATACTGGAAACGTCACCATCAAGCATGGCAATTTCACGCACAGTGGATGAGGACAAAAACGTATGCTGTTCGGCGGTAATGAACGCAATGGTTTCAATATCCTTCGCAAGCCGCTGGTTTGCCAATGCCATTCGAAACTCGAACTCGAAATCGGAAAACACGCGCAAGCCGCGCACAACAACGTGCGCGTCGATCTGGTGAGCAAAGTCAACGGTCAGACCGCTGTAACCTGTGACCCTGATCTTGGGGTTGTCCTTGAAGGCTTCCTGCGCAAGCGAAATTCGTTCTTCAGGAGAAAACATCAAACTCTTCAAAGGCTTATCATACACAGCCATGACCACTTCATCAAAGAGACGAGCCGCGCGTGTGGCGATGTCAATATGACCAAGGTGGATCGGGTCAAACGTACCGGGGAATAATGCTCTTACCATAGTTTAGTTTGATAGTTATTTAGTTTTATAGTTGAGTAGTTTCTAGTTGCATAGTGACGTAAATTTAGTAACCATGCCAACTACCGAACCACCTAACTACCAAAACTACTTAACTAACATCTCCTTTTCCTTCACCCCAAAATCTTTCAAAGGCTTCCGCAAGCAGGGCATGTTCGGGTTGCTGTAGATATGGGTCGCGCTCGAATAAGGCTTGCGCCTGCGTGCGCGCTTTTTCGATCAAAGGCACATCGGTGATACTTGCCATCTTCAATGCGGAGGCAAAGCCAGCCTGACGCGTACCCAAGAATTCACCGGGTCCGCGTGTCTTAAGATCGAGGTCTGCCAGTTCAAATCCGCTGTTGGTTTGTGACATGGCTTGCAGGCGTTCGTTCTCGGTGGCGTCTTCGTGTGTGGGGATCAGCAGACAATACGATTGCTCCGCGCCGCGTCCCACACGTCCGCGCAGTTGATGAAGCTGCGCCAGACCAAAACGGTCTGCGCCTTCGATCAGCATCACGGTGGAGTTCGGCACATCCACACCCACTTCAACAACGGTAGTCGAAACGAGGATGTCATATTCCCTGTCGCGGAACTTCGCCATCACTTCATCTTTTTCGGCGGGCTTCATGCGTCCGTGCAAAAGGCCAACTTTGAGCTTGGGGAAAATCTCCTTCGACAAAGTCTCATAATCATCCACAGCGGCGCGGGATTCGATCTTCTCACTTTCGTCAATCAGCGGATAGACGATGAACGCCTGACGACCCTCCCGAATCTGTCCGCGGATGAGCGTAAACGCGCGCTCCCTTTCCTGCGGACGAAGGACATGGGTGCTGACAGGTTGCCGCCCGACGGGCATTTCGTCAATGACAGAAATATCGAGGTCGCCAAACACGGTCAACGCCAGCGATCGCGGAATGGGTGTGGCGGTCATCACCAACAAGTGCGGATTTGTGCCCTTGCTTCGCAGTTCCTTGCGCTGTTCCACACCGAAGCGATGCTGTTCATCAATCACGATGAATTGCAAATCCTTGAACAAAACATCTGGCTCAATGACCGCGTGCGTGCCAATAACAACTTTGATCGAGCCGTCTGTCAATCCCTGACGAATTTCTTCTTTGCGGATGTCTGGTGTGGCTCCAACCAGCAAGCGGATTTCACTTGCCTGCAGCGTACCGCCCTCACCCGCCAGCAGATTGGTGAAGTTGCGATAATGCTGTTCCGCCAAAATAGCGGTCGGCGCCATGATCGCAGCTTGCGATCCGCCGTTGACCACAATGGAAGCGGCTAATGCCGCAACCACAGTTTTCCCTGAACCCACATCGCCTTGGACGAGTCGGTTCATGGGTTTGCCAGAGTCGAGGTCGGCGCGAATCTCTTCGAGTGATTTTTGCTGGGCAGAGGTCAAAGTGTAGGGAAGGCTTGTTGTACGCGCCTCCAGCCACTCGGTCGAGACAGGGAAGCGGCGGCCTTCCACAGATTTCCAATCCCGTTTCTGGCGCAGCACTCCCATTTGCAGATAAAAGATTTCATCGAAGGCAAGGCGCTCGCGCGCGGCTTTAAGTCGGTCCTGCGAAACGGGAAAGTGGACCTGCATCAAGGCTTCGGGAAGCGAAACAAGCCGTGCCGCAAATCTAATGGTATCGGGGAGCGCATCAGCCACGGCGGGCGCCCAATGCGTCACCACCTGATTCATGATCCCGCGCAGCCATTTTTGCGTGATCTTTTCAGTCAGTGCATAAATGGGAACGATGCGCGCAGTATGCAAATTTTCAACTTCAACAGGTTCCCAGTCGGGGCTGTTCATTACGAGGCGACCCAAATATTGATCCACCTTGCCCGAGACGGCAATCGCATCGCCCTGCTTGAAGCGGTTGGCAAGCCACGGTTGATTGAAATATGAAAGGCGCAGCGATCCCGTGCCGTCGCTGATCACAACTTCGATGATGGACATTTTTCCGCCGCGAATGGGACGGGTATGCACACTTTGAATTGTGCCGAGCACGGTCACGACATCGTTATAGAAAAGCGCCTTGATCGGTTTGAGCTGGCTGTAATCTTCATAACGCCGCGGGAAGTAATACAGCATGTCGCCAAGCGTTTTCATTCCCAAATTCGTCAATGTCTCAGCGTGGCGCGGACCAACGCCCTGAAGGACGGTGAGTTCAGCATTCAATGCGGCTGGAGTTTGGCTGGTCTTCGCACCAGGCACAGCCTCAGAACGCGGCGGTGCGGCTTGCCTCGGCTTTTGTTGAACCTGTGGTTGAGGTTGATTTTCTGGACGTTGAGAGGGCAGGACAACAGGTGACTCTGGATTTGTTGGAGTCGCATCCTGCGCGAGTCTGGGCGGACGGGGCGGCTGATTCCCCGACGGGGGCTGATTCGGAGTCTTTGGCTTTTGCCCCGCTTCGGGATAAGTTTCACCAATGCGCTTCCATAAACCTTTAAGCGACTCAGCCCGTCCATCTGGGCTGATCTTTTCATAGGAACGCAGACGCGCCACAACGGCTTGGATCACTTCCTCGGCAACGCCATCGGCGCGGGCTTCGCCCTCCCAAAAATCAAGCATCTTGGCAAGTCCGCCAATAATGGCAGTATTTGTGTATTTGTTTTCGTGTTCGAGACGAAAGAATTTTCTAAGTTTTTCCAGGGATGGTTGCATGGGGTCAATTTTATCATGGGGAGCGGTAAGTAAAACTTTTTACAGGATATGAAACGGAATTTGCTGCTCCAAATTACGTTAATATGAGATTGTCAAATAATATCCATTGGCATCGTGCGGCACGCTACTATGACAGTCCCGCCAGCAACAACACGATCCCAACCATCTGGATCAAATGGAAAACTCCATTGTTATCGAAATACCAAAAAATCGCCCTGCCCGCTTTGCCAGTGGCTTGGACTACTGCCGCAACAATGGTGACGGAAATACCAGCCACCATCCAGCCTGCGCTTGAAAGAGAACTGTCGTATAACAAATAGACATAGGAGCCAAGTGCAAACAACATGGCGGCGGCCTCGTAGGCGATGAATGTCATGAAGGTTCCAGGTTTCCAGACAGTAATGAGAAAGAAACCGAAGCCAATGAGAATCATAATGGGCAGGGACTTGCGTGCAAGCGCCTCCCCGTTCAAATCGAACAAGGCTCCCGCGACGAACAATCCAAGCACCAGTCCCAGTGACAGGTTGATGGGCATCCAGAAGCGGTCATTGGTTTTTTGGGTCATCTCAAAGCCGTGAGCAATGGCGGCGACAAAGGAAGAAAATGCCAGCAAACCAAATGTCCACGCCCACACATCAGATTTGAAGCCTGAGAATTGAGACATCTGGATTGCGGCATAGGCGGAGAGCGATCCCATGAAAACATCGGTAATAGCGGTCACACGTTCAAACGGGGAATGATTAATCAACATGATGTTTTTCCTGTGGCAAGGGCATATATTCTTTGCAAGAGAGAATCGGAACCGATGGTGTCGTGCGCGAGTTCCCAAACCATCACGCCGCCAAGTTTAGTACCCATCGCATAACACGTCTTGTGCTGAATCATTTCCAATCCGTTGAAATAGACTCCATTCACTTCGTCCATGCTAAATGCGGGCTGATATTTCTCCATGATTTCGGCGTAAGACATCTCACGATAAGGCGGCTGGATATTACGCCCGTAAAATGGAACACCCAAAATCAATTTACCAGAAGGGATTCCCGCATCCAAAAATAATTTCGCATCATCCACAGCCTGCTCGTACGTGGCATGTTTCGCAGCGCGGTCATAGGACATGATGTGAACACGGTCAACAATGGCAAACTCATCCAATGGAAAGCTGGGGTCGGCAGGCAGGGCAACACTGACGGACATTCCATGTCCTGAAATCACGGCTTGTGTTTCCGTCAACAGGGCAATATAGTTTTCAAATTCAGTGTCATTTTTAGGGAACTCCCAATCGAAGTCCATGCCGTCGAGGTTGTGAGCAAGCAAATAGTTGAGCAGATTTTTAATGAAGGCGCGGCGCGTATTTGGGTTCGCTGTCAATTCGGGGAAGTCACCGTCCCGCTCCCAGCCGCCGATGGAAAGGTGGATGCGTGTTGCGCGTTGCGTTTTCATCTTTTGCAATTGCGCCCAAGTTTCTTCGTTCAAGCGCGAAGTGTCCAATGTGCCGTCGGCGCGGGGTTCGGCGGAAAAATAAATGATGTCGGTGAGATGCTCCGCCCATGCGGGATTGTATTCACGATAATCGGGGAAGTATCCAATCACAACAAACGGCGCGGATGCGGGAGTCACTGTCAGCGTTGGAGATGCTGTCGAAACCGGAGCAGGCTCGGGCGGGGTCGGAGGCGGTGTACTTCCTCCGCATGAAGTGAGCAAAACCAGAATCAAAAAAATCGGGATAAGTTTCATATCGGACATTATAATAAAGCCATGCTCAAACCAACGGATCTGATTTTGGTCTGCCTTCTGCCGACGATGCGGGATTTGGAGATTGCGCGGCTTTTGGGATGGTACCGCATCCCGCTTCGCACCGCGCCGAAAGTTGTGGCGGTGGACTATCTGGCTTTTTACCAGCCTTCGACATTTGGCGAGCACGGCGGACAAATTGAATTCATCGCACAGGTCAAAGGACATGAACTGACTACGCGCGGCGAGTTACTGCGCGACGAGAAAGACCATCTGCGCGCGAACGAGGAATATTTCAAAATTCAACTGGGCGGATTGGAAAAACTGCAAGAGCCAATCAAGACAGACAAGTGGAAGCGCCTGACATTTTTATATTCCACGGGTGAGTATTTGCTCAACGCAAAGACATTGAATGATTTGGTTGTGGAAGGCGAGGAACGTCAATTGCTATGGAAGAGCCTGCGCGAACGCGCGGAGAATGAGCAGTTATATAACGTAGATTTGCCTGATGCAGAACTTTCGCCTGAGGTGCTGATGGCATTGCTGGGGATAAAAGGTCATGAGGTCTCTGAGGTGCCTGATGTTTATGAGGTTGATGGAGGATATTAATGGAAAAGGAATTGAAGGCATTTCGCAAGTTGATCGTATGGCAACGGGCGCACTCGCTTACATTGGCTATTTATAAAGCAAGTGAAAAATTCCCAAAGCATGAAATATTTGGACTAACCAGCCAAATTCGGCGTGCCGCTGTTTCAGTTGAATCAAATATCGCAGAGGGATATGCGCTTGGAACAGCGCCAAATTATTTGCGCCACTTGAATATATCTGTTGGATCACTGGCAGAAGTGGAATGTCAAACTGAAATTGCGCACGACTTGCATTATTTGGAGAATAAAGATTACACTCACCTAACCGAACTTGCCAACGAAACCGGCTACTTGTTGTCACGCCTCAAAGCAGGGATTGAACGCAACACCTCAAAAAAACCTTAAACACTTCATAATCATCAGACACCTTATACCCTCAGGAACCTTTCCCCATGAACACACTTATCAAAAATGGCACCCTCATCACCGCATCAGACACTTTCGAAGCTGATATTCTTATTGAAGACGAAACCATTTCGCTGATCGGAAAAAATCTAACCCATCCCAACGCGGACGTGATCGACGCCACAGGCAAACTCATCATGCCCGGCGGAATTGATCCCCACGTCCATTTGGATTTGCCGATGTTCGGCACGGTCTCATCCGACGACCATTACACAGGTCACAAGGCGGCGGCATTCGGCGGGACAACCACCGCGATGGATTTTGTCGTGCTGGAAGAGCAGGGCTTCAAATATTCAGCTGACCTATGGATGGAAAAATCCGCAAAGGCTGCGATTGATTATTCCTTCCACATGAATTTGAATCACTTCAATGACAAACTCGCCGCAGAGTTGCCG
Organism: Herpetosiphon sp.; assembly: GCA_020717985.1. Lineage (GTDB taxonomy): Bacteria > Chloroflexota > Anaerolineae > Anaerolineales > Villigracilaceae > Villigracilis. The sequence goes on from DYDH01000020.1 coordinate 8,307, forward strand.
TCGCTGATGGAGATGGGCATCCAATCGCTGAAAGTCTTCACCGCCTATAACGGAAACCTACGGCTTGATGACGGCGGCATTTTCCGCGCTTTGAGACTTGCCAAAGACAACGGCATGTTGATGATGGCGCATTGCGAAAACGGGGATGTGATTGAAACGCTGATTCCCGAAGCATTGGCGGCGGGACACACCTCCCCCGAATGGCACGCACTCACCCGCCCGGGCTGGGGCGCGGTAGAAGCCACCCTGCGCATGGCAGCCATGTCAGAACAGGCAGATGCCCCTGTTTACATTGTCCATATGAACATGGGCGGCGAAGTGGATATGCTCAAGTATGCCCGCGAGCGCGGCATAAAAGTGATGGGCGAAACCTGTCCGCCGTATCTGTTTTTCACGATAGATAATTTATATCGCCCCGATGGCGCAAAGTGGATCTGCTCCCCGCCGATGCGGTCGGAGGAAGACAATGCGCGGCTGTGGCAGGGTCTGCACGACGGGACATTACAAACCATTGGCACAGACCATTGTCCGTTTTTCTTCGATGGCACGAAGCCGATCATCTACGAAGGCAAGGAAATCGCTATCCCAGGCAAGGAACTCGGCGCGGACGATTTCACAAAAATCCCAAACGGCTTGCCAGGAATTGAAGACCGCATGCCCATCATGTGGACCTACGGCGTGTTAACGGGAAACATCACACCAAATCAATTTGTGGCGTATACCTCCACGAACCCGGCCAAGATTTTCGGTTTATATCCGCGCAAGGGAGCTCTTGTCCCCGGCGCTGATGCGGACATTGTGATCTGGGATCCCGAAAAGCGCATGAAATATGGCGTGGCGCAGTCACATCAGCGCACCGATTACAGCCTGTACGAAGGTTGGGAGTTGGTCGGCTACCCTGAAAAAGTTTTCCTGCGCGGCAAGTTGATCGTGGACGGTGAGAAGTGGCTGGGCAAATCTGGCGACGGGAAGTATTTGAAACGCGGTGAAGGCGAGATTTTATAGGTATCTGGTGGTCGAGTGTTCTGAGCGTTTTTCAGCGAAGAACGTATCGAGACCACCTATTGAAAAAAGGATAACATGCCAACAAAAAAACCTGTAATTCATTGTGACGCGCTTGTTGTCCACTGCATGGACTATCGCCTGCAAAAATTCCTACAACCGTGGATCACTGTCCGCTTTGGGTATGACAACTTCGACATCATCTCACTGGCAGGCGGTGTACACGATTACGAGATGATCTTGAAATACGTCCAACTCGCGGTGCAAATTCACAGCATTGAAACGGTCAGCCTCATCAACCACGAAGATTGCCGCGCCTACGGACGCGACGGGACATACAAACGTCACAGACATGACCTGATGGATGCGCAGGAAAAAATCAGAGCTTTATTCCCCCGATTAAAAGTGGAAGTCTTCTACCTGCATTTGGATGGAACTTTCGAGCCGATCTCATAAATCGCGCTCAAATCATCTACCCTTTTTCGTTTCGTCCTCTAACTCTCCCAGCAACAGGTCCAATGCGCCGACAGAGATCTGCAATTCGCGCAGGGAAATCACCATTGAAACAATCATCAGGATCAAGGCGATGGCGAAACTCCACTGTCCGGCTGCAAGCCAGCCTGCGAAGAGGGCGAACATGCTGATCACACAAAACAGCAGACTGAGCAAGCCCGCGATCTGCATATCGCGGATCAAATAGATGCGGTAGCGCAGGTTTGCAATTTGATGAAGCAAAGTGGCATCATCTTCGGCTTTGTATCGGTCATGCAAATTGCGAATGATGGACGCAAGCGTGAGGAAACGATTGGTATAAGCCAGCATCAACAGGGATACTGTGGGGAATAAAAGAGCGGGAGTTGTAAGAGAAATGTCCATGCGAGGGATTATATCGCTGCATGACACATAGAACAAAATCAGCAATCAATCCCAAAGGGATGGTATTTTCCAAGCCTTGAGTGCATCGCACCACATGGGTGGAGAATTCTCATTAAGCAGCACAATCTACGAGTGGGACAAACCTCATTAAGTCAGGTGCGGCGGCGCCCTCAGATAAAAATGTTCCCGGATCGACTTCGCCTCTTTTGGCGCATTTTTGCTGTGCGCGTGCAACTTCTTGTTCGGCACCACTGGCAATTTCCCGCTGCATCCTGATTCACTTTGCTCAACCCGTCATAGGGTCGCGCTTCCTAAATCCCTTTTGTCCGTTTTCTCTTCTTTTGCTTCACCTTTTACTCCTTCTTTCTTGATGGACAGAACCCGGATAAGCTTCCTCATCGGGGTCTTTTCCCCCTCGCCACCAGTGTATAAATCAATTGGGCGCATTTCAAATGAGTTGAAGGTAAGAACGTCCCGAAGGTTTTCTTGAAAAAATTTGGTCATTTTGGACAACCTTCGGGACGGTTTCAACTGAAATGAAACACACCCAAATCAATTGGACCGGTAACCACTGCGGTCTCTGAGTCTGTCGAAGGGTGCATCTCGGGGATGCCTTTTCGGCATACCTCCATTGCTTTGCCCGAGGGGGAGCTTATTGTCCTGTCTTTTCGGAGTATACTTTGCACGATTGTCGAGCCTGTTGAGTCACACCGCTAGACTTTTTCTGGTGTGAAAAATGAGCCCGCTCTTTCGTGATGCATCTGACGCTGGGGATTCTGCGGCATTTTAGAGCATTTTTCTAGCTTCGTTTTTTTTCCTGCTCCCAAACATTGTCCACACCCGCCCCCAGCGCCACGCTCCGCGGCGCAAACCGTCTGGCGGCGCTCATAAAGTGCATATTCCGAAGGAATTCCATATGAACAAATCTGAACTTCTTAATTGGTTACAGGAAGAGCATCAGCAATGGGAAGCATTGCTCAACCAGATTGATCCAACTCATATGGATCAAGTAGGTGTAAACGGTCAATGGTCTTTCAAAGATATGATCGCACACCTGACACCCGATGGATTGCGTTGTATTGCCGCCCTACAGGCAATCCAACGCAGCGAACCAGAACCGCCGCCACCGTGGCCAGCACACCTACAAAACGATGATGAAATCAATGCGTGGATTTATGAGACCAATCGCGAACGTTCGGTACGCCAGATTCTGGAAGAGATGCATCAAATGTTTCAGCATCTCTTCACTGTAGTTAAAGAGTTACCTGATGACGTCGAGATTGATACAGTGAATCAGGGAGAACGTATGTATTATCTTGTGCGCCTAGGTGATCAACGCGTCCAACCTGGTTATTTCTTTGACCATTTCCACGATGACCATGAACAAGATGTGCGTGCCTGGTTAACGCGGATAGAGAAGGGATAATTGCGGCACGCTTCGCGTCCTGCGCCCAAGCAGAGTCCAAGCCCGTCCCACTGTCCACTGGCGCAAACTGTTTGCAGTAAAAAAACTATCAGACAGGAAGTAACTTCCCATGGATTGGAAAATAATAATTCATAACAACCCAGAATATATCGAAGTAATAACAAATGGAATTGCTGATAAAGATGGATCATTGGGTATGGCAAAGGCAATAACAGGAATCATGAGTCAAAATCGAATTAACAAGGCATTGATTGATCACAGAAATATTGAATCCATTAAAGGAGATATCTTGGATATATATGAAAGACCAAGGGTAATGAAAATAATTGGAGCGATAATTAGAATAAGAATTGCAGAAATAATAAAACCTGACCAAATTGAACATTTCCGCTTCTTAGAGACAGTATTTAGAAACCAAGGATTTATGTTCCAGATATTTCACGAAAGAGAAAAAGCTGATAAGTGGCTTTGGGAATAAAGAATACTGTCCAACGAAGCATACACCTGACGCTGGGGATTCTGCGCGTCTTATAAGTCTTTTTTCTGGCTTCAAGTTTTTTCAACATCTCAAGCAGAATCCACTCCCGCCCCAATGCCAGTCCGCGCAAACTGTTGGGCGCTGGGCGAAACCGCCAAGTAACGTCTGCAAAGAAAGCAGCTGAGGCCAATAAAAATGCCCCCGTTATGGTTTGTGGAATATAAGTTCTGCATTATGTTGTGATTGCGGGTACAACTTTGAAAAAGGAGACAATATGGAAGAGTCTTATAATAAGAAAGATTTATCAACTTCGCCACCACAACAACCGACGAAGTGGTATTACTGGGTGTTTGTGCCTTTCTCTGCGCTGGTCTATACCGTGTTCTGCTGGTGGTTTGCGTTAGAGGCTTGGGGCTACCGCGGTGAAACAAAGCCGTGGTGGTTTGACACAGCCTTTATGTTAGCAGGACCAGGTATGTCATTCCCGCCATATATTGGTACGCTATTATGGGGTGGGCTTATGGGCTTTGGAATCATTAAACTGGTTCAGTGGATTCGGAGAGTGTATCACCACCTTTTTGAGAAAAAGGAGCAAGACAAGGAATGATAAAAAGGAAATTCACACTGCTTACCGCCATAGGAATTATCTCCGCGCTTCTCTGGCGTGTGGAAATTGAGTTACATGGCTGGGCAGGATTAGACTGGATCGGCTACTTTCATTGGGCTATCCCGATTGGCATCGCGCTGTTTCTGGGGTGGCTCTTCATGTTCACGCCATCCCTCAGTAATGTCAAACGTGGCGCATTGGTGTTAGCAACTGCCATTATCAGCATTGTTTGGTTTCTTGTTATCCAGTTTGTTCTGGTCTATCATTTCAATCAGGGATCCAGTGCCTTTGCTCAACTCATGACTACAGGAGAGAAGTTATATCAAATTTATAAAGACTTGATATATGTGGTGATTCCCCTGACTCCATTACTTTTTGCGGCATTTCTTTTCGCTTTTGGATTGAAGTCAAAGTTAAGTCAACTTGCTCTTGCCATTCTCATCTACATTTTGGCATGTCCAGTGTCGGTGGAGATTCTTGCATTACTTCATCACAAAGGCGGAGCCGACGCCCTGCACACAATCAAAAGCGGAGTCATCATACCTTTTCTAATGTTTGGATTGGGTGTATTGGTTCCAAAAAATGAAAAGACGTAATAGGCTCTTACATGCAGCGTTCTAATACTTAAAAACGCACCCAACAAAGCGTGCCTGACGTGTGGGACTGCGCTTCCCGCGTGCGGTACGCTTCGCGACAAGTATTTCGCGTACGCGTGGCTTCGATTTTTTTTCTGCGCCCAAGCAGAGTCCACACCCGCCCCAACGCCAGTCCGCGCAAACCGTAGGCGCGCCGTCGCTTACAAGGTGCGGGAAAAAAAGCAATATCTTATGGAGAAACGAAATGACCGAAAGCATCATGGCTGAGATTTCCGAGCAATATCGCAATACCCACGAAAACCTGCTCAGTCTCATTGGCAGCCTGACCGATGAACAGATTGGTTGGACACCTAATGAAACGACCCCATCAGTGGGTTTCCATGTCTGGCATCTGGCGCGTTGGGCAGATTACCTCCAAGAGATGATTAATGGGCGTGGGAGTCAACTATGGGAAAAGGAAGAACTGGCAGCCCGCTGGGACATGGAAACCGCCAGTTTAGGCTACGCTCAAACTGGCATGAGCATGGATGATAAGACTGCCGTGACACTCCGAATGCCTGGAAAGGGACTACTCCTTGATTACACGCGCCGCGCATTTGCCGCCGCCCAGCGTGCCGTTGAAGGAATCAGCGATAAGGAGTTCTACAAAGTTTATGAGGGCTTTCATGGGGAAAACTGGCACGACGGACATATCGGTCCCATCATTTCAACCTGGATGGCCCATGACAATCGGCATCTTGGGATGATTGAATGCCTTGTCGGGGTTCAGGGCATTCATGGGAGTGCAGACAGTTAAAATGCGAAGCGGACAATCATGAGCACAACCATCATAAGCATATTGTTGGGAATAGGCGGCATGTTTGGATGGGGAATATATGACTTTCTAGGCGGCGTTTTTGCCAAGCAGATCGGGTTTTTCAAGTCCTTGTTTTGGTCACAATTGGCTGGTTTAGTTTCCATCTTCCTACTTGCCATTGTTGTCAAATCAAGCGTCAACGTTCCTGTTTTGGTAATTATTTTGTCCTTGATCGCGGCGATGCTTTATTCTGCCGGGTATTTGTTTTTTTTCAAAGGCTTCGAGATGGGCAATGTGTCCATCATTGCAGCAACCATGAATCTGTGGGCTGTGTTTACCATGTTATTTGCTTTTATATTTATGGGGCAACGGCTTTCTGCTGTACAAACTTTGGGCGTCTTGATGATTATCTTCGGCGCCACTTTGGCATCCTTAAATTGGAGCGAAATTAGAAATCAAAGATTCCAACTTTCAACGGGTGTCAAAGAAGCGGTCTTTGGGGCTTTTTTCTTTGGTATCTTTTGGAATGTTAGCGAGATTATTTCTGAAAAAGTCGGGTGGTTATTAACGACTCTGTTTATCAAATTCGGGATTATTTTATTCTTATTAATCTTCTCGCTTCTCGTAAAACAAGGAATTGGCCTGACTAAAATTTCCACGAAAACAAAAACCATAATTTTATTCATGGGTGTTATTGAGGCTGGCGCAGTGGCACTCGTTAATTACGGATTGACAATCGGGGACGCAATATTGATCACACCCATCGCCTCCGCCTTATCAATAGTGACCATAACACTGGCTATTATTTTCTTGAAAGATAAAATCACCAAATTTCAAGGATTTGGAATCGTCACAGCAATTGTCGGTATAATCGTAACCGCGCTATAAATTCCCATGCGTCGCTGCCATCGTTGGGTTTGAAAGACGAGCCTGACAACCTATCCACGACCTGCAACTCATTGGTATAATCCGCCCGCTCAAAAAAATAAATCAAACAAATAAGGAAAGTGTAAGCATGATAGATGTAAATGAACTTCGCAAAGGCGTCACATTTGAATTGGATGGCAACCTGCTAAAGGTATTGGATTACAGCCATAACAAAACGGGGCGTGGTAATGCCAACATTAAGGTCAAGGCCCGTAATTTATTAACCGGTTCCACCATTGAACGCACATTCAGCTCCGGGCAATCTGTGCAGGATGTAAGCCTTGATTTCGCCAACGTTTCGTACCTGTACAACGACGGCGACCTGTACTACTTCATGGATAGCGTCACCTTCGACCAGCCCGGCATCAAAAAGGAATCCCTGGGCGAAAGCGCCCAATTCCTGAAAGAAGGCATGGAAGTAAAACTCACCTTCTACAAAGGCGAAGCCATTGATATTGAATTGCCCACCTCTGTGGATTTGAAAGTCGTCGAAGCCGATATGGCCATTCGCGGCGACACCGCAACCGGCGTCACCAAGAAAGTCACCACCGAAACCGGCATCCAGGTGCAGTGCCCGAACTTTGTCGTTGTTGGCGACACCATCCGCGTGGATACACGCACAGGCGAATACGTCACACGCGTTTAATCCCCAATGAGAACACCCACGGGGCGTGAATGCCCACACTTCTTTGGCGACTATTATCGTGGTCGCAATGTGGAAGAGTGCCGTTTATTGAAACTAAATGGACAGGCCTGGTCGCGTGACCTATGCGCGACCTGTCCCGTGCCTGATATCGCCCGCGCCAATTCATGCCAGCACATGCAACTGAAGGTCACCGTCAGCCGTTCTGTGTTTACATTCTTCCAGCGCCGCGTGCTGGTCAGCGCATTTTGTGAAAAAACAAAACGCAATGTGAGCGAGCCGCAGATCGGCTGTGGAGAATGTCACGACCTGCCCTTCAAATTTGAAATAAAAGAATAATCACTGACTCCGGGGGGAGTCCAAAATATGACACTGACCCTTCTGCTCGACCTTGACGATACCCTGCTCAATACCAATATGGATTCCTTCATCCCCGCCTATTTTCAGGCGCTGGCAAAGGAACTTGCGCCGCACATCGCACCCGAGTTGATGCTCCGCGCCCTGATGTCTGGCACAAAACGCATGATGGAAAGCGAAGATTTTTCACAAACACTGGAGCAGGTATTCAACGCGGTTTTCTATCCGCAAATCAATTCACCCCGCGAAGAAATCGCAGACGCAATCGAAAATTTTTACGATCACGTTTTTCCAACTTTGGGTGGCGTCACTTCCCCCAAGTCCGAGGCAAAGCCGTTCATTGACTGGGCATTCTCGCAAGGTTATCGCATTGCAATTGCCACTGACCCGTTTTTCCCACGCAAAGCCACATATCATCGCTTGCGTTGGGCTGGCTTCGAGCCTGAGCAATTCGAGATCGTTTCATCCTTCGAGCATTTTCACTTTACCAAAACACATCCCGCCTACTATGCCGAAATCCTCGGGCGCATGGGCTGTCCCGATGGTCCTGTATTGATGGTGGGCAATGACATGGAACGCGATATCCGCCCTGCACAAATGCTCGGGCTGGCAACCTATCACGTGGATGACGAACCCGCTTCCCCGTCGGACCCTGGAGCGGGGTACGGTAAATTGGCTGATCTGCCCCTGTGGCTTGAGTCTGCCAACCCCGCATCCCTGATACCCTCCTTCAAATCTGTTGACTCTGTCCTCGGAATCTTATCCGCAACTCCGGCAGTGCTGAATAGTTTATTGCGCGGGCTTGACTTATCTGCCTGGTCACATGAGCCTGCCCCAGATGATTGGAATTTGAGCGAACTTGTTTGCCACTTGCGCGATACCGAGCGCGAAGTCCATCAGATGCAAATCAAATTACTCAAAGAACAGGACGAGCCTTTCATCCCGCGCCCCGACACGAGTGTGTGGAGTCATGAGGATATTTTACATGGAGACGGCGCAGCGGCATTGAAGGAATTCAACGTTACGAGGCGTGAAACGCTGGACATGCTCAAAGAGATCACATCCAAAGATTGGGAACGTAAAGCGCGCCATGCCATTTTCGGCCCGACAAATTTCCTTGAAGTGGTGGGGTTTATCGCGGAACATGACCGATTACACATTCAACAAGCCTGGAGTACATTGAAGAAATTGTAGATTCTTCGCGTGTCTTCCTGACGTTACCAGTGTTATTATGAGAATGAGGACAGGTTTTATACTTGTCCTTTATTTATTAACTGATGTTATGCAAAGACAACTCCAAAAGGAGCAATTTCCAGTAGTGTGATGGATGTGTGTAGTAACGACTTCAGTCGTGTTTTTACGGTACAAAAGCGAAAAAAGTCGCCACTACTGATTATGCGTCACTTAATTGACCACTACCAAATTTCCATAATCCCTTTGGGGTTGCAAACTTTGTAACATCAATTATAAAATTCAACATTACCGGCAATATTTATTAAGGAGAACACGAATGAGAAAACGTGTAGTTGTAACAGGACTTGGCTGCGTAAGCCCGGTCGGAAATAACGTCAAAGATACATGGCAGGCTTTGCTGGCCGGAAGGTCTGGCGCGGCTCCCATTACTGCTTTTGATGCGAGCGCCCATAAGACCCGATTTGCCTCAGAAGTAAAAGGGTTTGACCCTGTGGCTTTATTTGGCACACGGGATGCCCGAAAAATGGATCGTTTTACCCAATTCGCCAGCGCCGCCGCATTGGAAGCAATTGCGCATTCCGGCTTAACCATTGACGAGACAAATCGTGACCGCGTGGGTATTTTGATCGGTTCGGGCATTGGCGGAATCATTACATTGATCGAACAATATGAAGTGATGAAACAGCGCGGACCCGACCGTGTCAGTCCCTTTTTGATCCCAATGATGATCTCAGACGGCGCGGCGGGCAACATTGCCATCCGGGTTGGCGCACGAGGACCAAACATGTCAGTTGCGACAGCCTGCGCATCCGGAACAAATGCGCTGGGTGAAGCCGCTGAAATGATACGGCGTGGCGCGGCAGATGTAATGATCGCCGGAGCGTCAGAGGCGGCAATCAGCTCAATAGCCATGGCGGGCATGAACGTGATGACAGCGCTATCCACGCGCAATGATGATCCACAAAAAGCCTCGCGCCCATTTGATAAAGATCGTGATGGATTTGTGATGGGAGAAGGCGCGGGTATTTTGATCCTTGAGTCGCTTGAATATGCACAGGCGCGCGGCGCGAATATTCTATGTGAGTTCACAGGCTACGGCACAACCGACGACGCGCATCACATCTCTGCTCCCGCTGAAGATGGCGCGGGTGCGGCCAACTCTATGCGGCTTGCAATGAAAGATGCAGGTCTTGGTCTTGAAGAGATTGATTACATCAACGCCCACGGCACTTCGACTTATTTGAACGACAAGAGTGAAACCAGCGCGATCAAGTCCGTGTTCGGTCAGCAGGCATATAAAATCCCTGTTTCATCCACCAAATCCATGACAGGTCATTTACTGGGCGCATCTGGGGCGTTGGAAGCCGTGTTTTGTTCCATGGCAATCATGGAAAACATATTACCGCCCACGATCAACTACACAACGCCCGACCCCGTCTGTGACCTGGATTATGTTCCCAACCAGCCACGCAAGGCTGAGCCGGGAAATATCATGTCCAATTCATTTGGTTTTGGCGGACACAACGCAACCTTGATTTTAAGCCGCTTCACCAAATAAAGGAGAAAGAATGCCATTTGCGCATATTACGGGCTGGGGCATGTATGTCCCAGAGCCGATACTTACCAATGATGATATATCCAAACTTGTGGATACCAATGATGAATGGATCCGTGAGCGCACGGGCATCCGCGAGCGTCACATTGCCCGCGAAACCGATTTCCCGTCCACCATGGGCGTGGAAGCGGCGGTCAGAGCGTTGCAGGTTGCAAACCTCGCCCCCACTGAACTGGACTTAATCATCTGCACGGCATCTTCACCTGAGTATATTTTCCCGGCCACGGCCTGTATTATTCAAGACCAAATTGGAGCCACAAAAGCCGGAGCCTTTGACCTGCAAGCGGCATGTACCGGCTTTATTTATGCAACCAACATGGGAGCACAAGCCATCCGCAGTGGTTCGGTAAAAAATGTGTTGATCGTTGGCACAGAAGTCCTTTCCCGCTTTGTCAATTGGAAAGACCGCAACACCTGCATCCTCTTTGGTGACGGCGCAGGCGCATTCGTCCTGCAAGCCAGCGAAGAACCCGGCGGCGTAATGTCCTCGGTGTTGCATTCAGACGGCTCCGGCGCAGACTCGTTGAGCGTACCCGCCGGAGGCGCACATCACCCTGCCACCGAGGCAACCCTGCGTGAAGGCAGACACTTCATCCAAATGGACGGGAAGGAAGTCTTCCGTTTTGCCACGCGCGTGATGGGCAAGGCCGTTATGGAAGCCCTGGAAAAAATCAACCTGACCACCAACGACATACAATGGATCGTTCCGCACCAGGCAAATTATCGTATCATTGAAACTGCCGCGAAATACTTGAAAATGCCATTGGATAAATTTGTGATCAACGTGGAACGCTATGGCAATACTTCCACAGCTTCCATTCCAATTGCCACTGTTGAAGCAGTGCAGAAATCCCAGATCAAACCTAAAGACAAGGTTGTTTTCGTCGGTTTTGGCGGAGGTCTCACCTGGGGCGCAATGGTCGTCGAATGGACAGGTCCCATCCCCGCCAAGAAACATGTCCACCCCGAACAATATCGTCTGTTTGCACGACTGCGTTCATTTGTACGCCGCGCCATCCGCTTCATCGAAGGCTTCTTCTCGCGCAAGGAACTTTAGCCACTTTTTTTCAATTGTGGTAGGATAAGGTTGAAATTCAAAAAAGGAGTGTTTTATGCTAGGACTACCGCGTGGTGCAGAATGGATCGTCATTCTCGTTATAGTTATTCTCTTGTTTGGGCCGGGGCGCATCGGCAAGATCGCCGGAGAGCTTGGACGCAGTATCAAGGACTTCCGCGATGGATTGGGTTCCAAAGATGATCAGGCTGAAAAGCCTGAAAGCTCGGAAGAGAAAAAGTAACACTAAAGAGAAGAAGGTCGCCAATTGGCGACCTTCTTCTCTTTAGTAAGCATGCCCGCCAGAGGGTGTGCCTTAAGTATTTGCCTCTTCAGCCATCTTTTTGGCTATGCGTTTGACAACCTCTGCCACGCCGCCAATTGGATTTTTCAAAGTTTCAAAAGCCACTTCGACGATCTCGGGAGACATGCGTTTGAGGTTGCGGAAACGCCGCGCAATAAAACTTTCATCAGGTTTCGGTTCTTCGAGCGCAGTTTGAATTTCCTTGAGTTCCTCCTTCGCATCCTCTTTTTTACCAGCTTGAAGTTTTGGATGTGCATCAACAAAATCGTATACGGTTTGAAAAAGCGGCGCAATGTTTATGCTCTGATTGGAAACAACATTGTGGTTACCCATCACGATATTACTTCCCTGCACATTCCCGCCAATGACAATACTGCCATCACCTGCGCTTAGCCCTCTTTTATTTTTTTTCTCTGCCATGCTTCCTCCAATTCTGATTACGAAATTACCAACTTATTGATTCTGCCAATATGCCAACTTCACGAATCCATTGGCGCAATCACCACACGGAAACCAAGATCATCATTGAACATCAACGGGATTGACCAATTGCAAAAAGATGAACGTGCAAACCACTGATAACCGATCCATGAACCGCCGCGCACAATGCGATATTTCTTATCTTCATCGTACCACGAGCGGGTCCACTCCCAAACATTGCCGCTCATATC
>DYDH01000020.1:20899-24767 GCA_020717985.1 Herpetosiphon sp.
TCGTGCCGCCAAGCCCGGAGCCTGTCGAGTCGCTATCCCATGTATTGGCAGCGGCTTTATCAAAACCCTCGCCCCATGGATATTCGCCCCCATGACTGCCACGCGAAGCGCGTTCCCATTCATCGTCACGCGGCAAACGAATGGTGTACCCCTCAGGCACAGCCACGATCTTTTTGGATAGCCAGTTGCAATAGGCTTCCGCTTCAAACCAATTCACACCAACAATCGGCACGATCGGATTGCTCAATTCAATGCTATGCCAGTAATACGGCACATTGCGTTTTTCAACCGGACGATGCTCCAACCAGTCACGCGCCACGGCTTCGAGCGTGCGCGAATCAAATTTTCCTGTACGCCATTCCCAGCCATCATGGCTCCAAAACTCCTGCATTTGATATCCGTCCTCTTTGACGAAACGCGCAAACTGGATATTGGTGACAGGATACTTGCCGATGAAATACATATAGGGAATTTCTTTCGCATCTTTCTTAACCCCAGCCTGATACTCACCCGCAGGGATTTCCGCAAACCGATCAAGGTCTGTGGGACGCCACCCAAGCCTGCCCAGCAATAAACTGGCATGACGCCTCAACTCAGGGCGGATATCGCCATCCTGCATCGTGGTTAGCAATGCCTGAACCACATATTCCTTGCTTTGCAGAGACACGCCGCCAGGCCATGTATCCAGCACGGCATCGCCCGCGAGTACCACTGCTTCGCCGGGAGGTCCAGGCTGATTATTTACAAGCGCTTCAACCACCTCGCCTGCCACCTTTGGCAATTGCTGACGGACACCCAAATACCCAATGGTTAATAAGGTCACTTCGCGCCAGGCCTGCTCCCCCACATGGGCCGACAATGTTTCAATGATCGAAGCCGCATTGCCCTGACCTTTCAGGGCAATCGCAACTGCCGCAAGATATTCTTCAAATGTTAAGTGAATGAATCCGTATTCGCCGGGGCCGCGTTCAAGCAGCAGCGCGGCATGTTCGCGCACATCTGTCAGAAACTGGCGCGCCGCCTGATGCGGAGATGCCTCACTGCGTTCCAGAAAAAGTTCTTCCAGCTTGCGGCGCATATCTTCACGCCCAACCAGCCCAACACCGGGGCTGACTTCGTGCATCCACAATGCAAGCGGCGCAAGGATGCGTACTGTTTGAAGTTCATCAATGTCACGCCCGGGCGCGCGTCCGCTCAAACTGCGGGCGCGGTTCCAGGTCGAGAGCATGGTATTTACATATTGGTCATAAAGCTGCACACGACGTTCAGGAAGCGAAACGCCCTGCCGCTTCATCAAGGCTAGGATGGTAAGAAGCAATGGCGTGGAAGCCAATTGCCGTACGCCAGGATTCTGTTGAATTGAATCAAGCAACTCGCGGCGGTCTGTTTCCGCATCTGAGCGGGCAACAGCCGTATTCCCCTGGGCTTGTTTTTCAAGCGCCGTTGTCCAATACTTGATGAACTCTTCGATCTCATCGTCTTCAAAATCAACAATGGTACATTCAACAAGGTCTTCAGCAGAGGGGCGGACTGCGCGGTAGCCAACCACACGGCTGGTAAGTACAAATTTGTTGCCCTCACGACGATGGAATGCGAAGAAATCCACCACGCGCTCAACAACAGTATTACGCATGTTAATATCGCGCACTTCATCCAGTCCATCCAACAGGATCAGCGCGCGGCCTACTTTCAGCGCCTCGCGCAGCATGGGACCAACCGGCAGGTCCGCGCCAATGCCGGCAAAATATTCCGCTATAAAGTCGTCAAGGCGAATATCTCGTGTTTGAAGCGCATTGGCGAATGCCGCCAAGGGCAGAAGGATGGGCAAATAATCGTTAAGGCCAATATCGCCGCCTTCGCCGCGCGCAAGACGCAATGCCAGATACTTTACAAAGGTGGTCTTGCCCGCACCCGGATCGCCCAACACGATCACACCCGAATGTTTTTGTAAAACTCTCAAAAGCGGAACCGGCTCGCCAAAATGTAAAAGTTCCTGCTCATCATTGGTTACGTCACGTCCCGCCAGGCTAAGGTCGCGTTTCCACGTATCCCCTTCAGGCAATTCCATGCGTGCTTTTAGGGGAACATAAAGATCAAGAAGTTTCAGCCTCAATGGGACACGGTCAGAGATGCCCATACCTTTTAAACTGAGGTAATAGTGACGATCTGTCAGATAGCTCAAATAAGCCGCAGTGGCCTCTCGAAGTTTTTCGGCTGGCAACTCAGGCTTGAGATCACGCCAGAAGCGATCTGCAAGGACAATGGTCTGCCCATGGATGATCGCGCTGTCCGTGACAGCACCACCAACGGCAATACTCTGGTCGCCTGCTTTTATACCCTGTTCGGGTTCGGCGCGTTTTACTGGTTTTTTGGGAGCGGTTTTCTTTTCAGTCATACCCTGCCTCAATAATTATTTAGAGCAGTATACAGTAAATTTAAAAAACTGGTATTAACCAAATTGCAAGGTGTTTATTTTATTGACATTTTGTTTGTTCTGCATATAATCAGCCAAAATAAAGGCTGTGACGAGGAAAAGTACGCTTGTGCGGCGGTTCAGAGAGCAGGTGAAATACGGTGAGAGACCTGCCCGAAACGACAATGCTGAATGGTCCTCAGAGCCAAAAAGATGAAAAGGCAAATTGCCTGAATATTCTTTTTCGGGATGCCCCCGTTACAGGGCTAGAGCATAAACCTTTTGGTCGTGCTTGATAAAGTGAGGCTGGCTTCCCGTTGCATCATAACGGGATTTTTTTCTTAATAGCCATTTGGTCAGCCTAAGTTGGGTGGCACCACGGATGCGAAGCAATCAGCGTTCGTCCCAGTTGGGATGAACGCTGTATTTTTTTAATTGATTTCACAAAGGAGAAAAGATGAACCCCATGCCTCAATCTGAATCGCAGGAAATAAATTTACAGGAACGCGCCGTTGAAACACTCACCGATAATTCCCTGCCCGCCGCACAAGTGATCGAAGACCAAAACAACGACGCAGAGCAAAATTCGGCTCCACGTTTTGTGCCATAAATCATAAAACTATTTTTTTGGAGGAACCTCATGACTGACCAAATCCGCTTTCAATTGAACGAAACTGACCTGCCAAAATTCTGGTACAACATTTACGCCGACAGCCCCGTCCCGCAGACGCCAACCCTGCATCCTGGCACAATGGAGCCGGTCACCCCAGACTTTTTGTCTGTGTTGTTCCCGATGGAATTAATCATGCAGGAAATCAGCACCGAACGTTATATCGAAATTCCAGAAGAAGTACGCGAGATATACAAACTTTATCGCCCCACTCCGTTGTTGCGCGCACGCAGGCTGGAAAAGGCTCTTGGCACTCCCGCGCATATCTACTACAAGTATGAAGGCGTTTCGCCGTCGGGAAGCCATAAGCCGAATACCGCGATTCCGCAGGCTTACTATAACAAGGTCGCCGGCACAAAAGCATTGACTACCGAAACAGGCGCAGGTCAGTGGGGATCTTCGCTGGCATTTGCCTGCAACGTATTTGGTCTCGACCTTGAAATTTACATGGTGAAAGTTTCGTACCAGCAAAAACCGTACCGCCGCCATTTGATGGAAACTTACGGCTCAAAGGTTTATGCCAGTCCCACCGACCGCACAAACTATGGTCGCTCGGTGTTGGCGGAAAATCCCAATAACCAGGGCTCGCTCGGCATTGCGATCTCGGAAGCGGTGGAAGTTGCAGCCACGTCCAACGGCGCGAAGAAGTATAGCCTCGGCTCGGTGTTGAATCATGTGTTGTTACATCAAACCGTCATCGGCGAGGAAGCCTTGAAACAAATGGATATGGCGAATGAATATCCTGATGTGGTCATCGGCTGTGTGGGCGGCGGATCGAACTTTGC
>DYDH01000020.1:24789-35479 GCA_020717985.1 Herpetosiphon sp.
CGCGAGAATCTCAAGAACGGAAAACGTGCGCGCCTCGTTGCCGTTGAGCCGACTGCGACTCCATCATTGACCAAGGGCAGGTACACTTTCGATTACGGCGATACTGCAAAGATGGCTCCAATCGTCAAGATGCATACGCTGGGACATGACTTCATGCCGGCGGGAATCCACGCAGGCGGGTTGCGCTATCACGGCATGGCGCCGAGCGTCAGTGCGCTGGTGGATGCAGGTCTTATTGACGCTATTGCCGTCAAACAGATTGCGACATTCGAAGCCGCGGTGCAATTTGCCAAAGCGGAAGGGATCGTCCCTGCACCGGAGTCATCCCACGCCATCCGCGCCGCGATTGACGAGGCACTGGACGCAAAAGCTAAAGGCGAGAAGCGCGTCATCCTGTTCAACCTTTCTGGCAACGGCAATTTCGACATGGCATCTTATGAAGCCTATCTCAATGGAAAACTGGAAGACTTCGAGTATCCCGAAGAGGCGGTGAAAGAATCGATGAGCAAACTTCCCCAGGTGAATCTGTCCGCTTGATCCAGCCAGGTCGAAGAGATAATTGACCTCTTGCAAAAGTAGCGGGCTGGTTTTCACGAAAAACTATATCTGCGAATTCACACTAATCTGCGCGAAGATTAGTGGACGAAAAAAATACTTATGCAAGAGGTCCAATAAAAACACAAAGCCCGACTCGGTTGAGTCGGGCTTTGTAAATTTAATGGCTTTACAATTTATTCTGGATTCTTTTCTCCAAATGCAATCACCACAATATGCTGGTTTAAGAACTTCGGGGGTACGCCATCCGCAGAGACAACCTGCCCCAAAGTGTAACCGCCTGCAATGGGAATTTTCGTTCCCAGAATATCCTGCACGGCGGTGATCTCTATGCCAGATTGCGCTTTTAACAATAATTGCCATGCAATATCCACAAGCACAAGGGCAAATACTGGTTTTGCATCGCCAAGCTGTAACAAGGCTTGTTGTGCGGCTTCGTGTGCCGCGCGCTCACAGGCAACACGGCTTCCCACCAACAAATAAGCATCAATGCCATCACGAATGGTGGCATTCATGCGGAAGCTGCCATCTGCCTCCACGCGGATGGGCGAACGAACAATCAAGTCGTCGCCTTGCTCCACACCAAGCGGATAGAGACGCGCAAGATAATTCAATGGCGGAAATGCCCAATCACGGGCGGGATAGCCAAAGAGGGTTGCATAGGTTTCGGAAGCGGGGCGTCCATCCAAAGTGCGCAGCCAGAAGCCGCGTGAACGCGTCACACGAAACTGCTTTCCGACCTGATCCCAACCATGGGCATGCCCCACGCCTATCTTTAGGTTGCCGCGCAGAATAGCGGCCGCTAATCCGCCGGTGCCAGTTTGATTGCCTGCGATCTGATAAGTATTACCGGTATGCAAATCACCGCTTGAAAGCCCGCCCATGATATTCAAGCCGGGTGAAAGGGCATTACATAGTTGCTCGGCATCCCCATTAAATCCATCCGCAAAAAACAGCAGGGATTGATACTCCTCACGCGCCGCGACATATTGCATTAGTTTGGCGGCAGTTTCACGCCCCGACTGTGCATACCCCGGAAGCCAGAGCGCATCCGCTTGAAAATTACCGCTTAAGAGGGCTACTACTACAGAGTGCGGCTGCTGTCCTTCATGCGTAAGCCCGGCCGGGGAACTAAAACCAAGTACAGGAGCGTCGCCCAATAAACTGGTTACGCCATTCAACACTTCACGCGCCTGATATTGATGTGACGAGATCACCACGGCAAAGCCCGGCGCATTCGCTCCTATACGATTCAAGGCCTGATGCGCAGCTTGCAAGCCGGCTTCACGCCCATCAAGCGCCTGCGCAGATCCTACGGATGCAACCAATGTCATAATGCCTCGCTACTCTTCCGCAACCGGGATCGTAAAATGGAAGGTCGTACCTTTACGATACTCACTCTCAAACCAGATATTTCCGCCCTGCATCTCCACCAGACTCTTTGTAATATTCAAACCCAAGCCTGTGCCGGGAGATTTAAGCGCTTCGGGATCATCTGAACGGAAAAATTTCTGGAACATCTTTTGCTGATCTTCAGGGGTCATACCCAATCCATTATCTTTTACCCAAATATGAATGACACGCGCCGCGCTTTCGGAATTCCATTGATTTGCGGTTTCCTCGGCGCCAATTTGTAAGATGCCGCCTTCAGGCGTGTATTTATAAGAATTACTCAACAAGTTAACCATCACTTGAATCACGCGGCCGCGATCCGCCCACATGAGAGGAAGTTTCATCTCAGGCAGGACAATTTCAAGTGTTTGTTTTTTATCTTCAATCTGGCGTTTTAAGGAACGAACTGTATCATCAACCACAGGAACCACTTCGGTAGCCTTATATTCAAGGCGCAAACGGTCCGCTTCGATCTTGGAGTTATCGTTAAGATCCGAGACCAAAGTGGACATGCGTTCCACATTGGACTTAATGGTGTTCAGAAAATTGGTCTGCATTTCATTGATCTGACCCACTGCGCCGCCCGCAAGCAATTCCGTATAGCCCTTGATGGAAGTCATCGGATTCTTTAATTCATGCGCCACAAATGAAACAAAATCACTCTTGGCGACATTGGCACGTTGAACTTCGCCGAACAACTGCGCGTTGGAAATCGCGATGGCGGCATGGTCAGTGAGACGGGTCAGGAAGTCAATATCCACTTGTGAGTCACTCGTGCTTTCCAAATGAAGCAAGCCAATTACTGTCGTTTCACGACGAATCGGGATAACCAATTGAGTATGGGCGCTGGGAAGCAGTTTTTCCCTGGACTCGGTAACGCTTGACAATTGTGGCTGGCCATTTCCCATTGAGAGAAGCATGGCTGGCAATTCCACTTTCATTGTCTGGTCGGGCAGGTTAGCCATGCGTTCATCAAAACCCTGATGAGCCATCACGCGCAGTTTGCCTTCCTCCAACATGCCGATCAACCCCGCTTCAGCGCCAGATTGACGCAGCGCCCAATCCAATGTAATGCGCATGGCGCGGTCCATTTCAAGGCTGGCGTTTAACTCGCGGTCAATACGCTGCATCACCGAAAGTTCTTCCACACGAGCGGCTAATTCCTGATCTGTGAGTGTATAAAGACGCGCGTTCTCAATCGCAACCGCGGCCTGACCCGCAAAAGCTGTCAGAAGTTCCTGATCACCCGCAACAAATGGAAGTCCGTCACGCCGGTTGATAACCTCCACCACACCTGTGACATGATCCTTTACCTGCAGGGGAATAGCCATAAGCGAACGGCTCACAAATCCGGTTTGTTGATCGACACCGTTAAATCTTTTTGATGCGGTGCGCTGGTCTTCATTTTCGATCACCGGTCCGCGTGTTTGCACTGCGCGCCCGACAATGCCTGTACCAGCCGGCAAACGTTGCCCGATCAGGTTGGCGGCTACAGGTCCCACTGTAACTTTAAAGACCAATTCCTTGGTCTGTTCATCCACAAGGAACAAACTGCCGGCTTCACAATTCAAAATGCCGACCGCATTCTCAAGGATATTTTGAAGAAGCGGTGCCAACTCAAGTGTCGAAGTCAATTGCCGGGTGATCTCATTCAAAGTGGAAAGTTGACGCGCGCGCTGTTGTGTTTCCTGGAGCAGGCGCGCTTTTACAATCGCGCCCGCGGTTTGGTCTGCGATGGCTTGCAACAGATCAAGCTGACCACGAGTATAGGCCGTAGCGCCATCACGGCTGCCAATACTAAGCGCTCCAATGGATTCTGCGCCCGCGTTGAGCGGCACGCCCATCCATGCAAAGACGTTTTCCAAAACGGGGGTGAGATTACGCGCCTGACATTCACGGATGTAATCCTGCGTAATAAGCTGGCGACTCTTGCGGATCACTTCCGGACTGAGACCTGTGTTCATCGAGAAAGGCAGATTCTCACGTTCGGGAATGCGCTCGTTATTCTCGACGCAGAAGCCATAATAGAAATAATCACTGGACTCGTCATAAAGTGTAATATGAAAATGCGAAGTGGGTATGATCTGTGCCGTTTGAGCGTAGATCAACTCAAGTACATCGTCAAAGGTTAATGTAACATTGACACCCTGGGAGACGCGGGTCAGCGCGTTCATTTCCTGTATCTGGCGCTCAAGGTGGGCAACAGTCTGAAGACGTTCAATGGCAATGGAAGCCTGGTCGCAAATGTTCTCCAGGAATCTCAAATCACGCGGCGTATAAGGTTGGCCGGACAAGCGCGGTCCCAAAGCAAGCCAGCCATTTACACGTCGTTTCCCCGGTAAAACAATGAATAAACGCGCGCCAAGTAATGCAAGCCGTGCTTGTTCCGCCTGCAAAGCAGGCGGCAATGCGGCGGTATTGTCCAAATATAAAGGCAGCCGCTCGGTTTCAAAATAACGCGCGAATGAGCTTGTTGCCGTGAATCGAATATCGCTTGTTGGGCGGCGGTCATCGCCGGGCAGGGCGGAGAAAAAGTCATTGAGTGTATCGTATGTGTAAACATGGATCCTGCTCGGGGTCAGGTTTGATGTGATCTGTTCGCGCAGGATCATGCCAATGGTGTTGAGATCCAATGCCGTGGTAAGTTTATGGGAAAAGCCCTCAAGTTGTTCCGCATAGGCGCGTTCACCACGGAAGAATACGCCATCCACAAGGCTTTGCAATCGCGTGCGGATCGGTTCAAGCAGAAGAACAAGCAGAAGGATGAATCCGCCGACAAAGTAGGCATTATTGGCGGGTAAAGCGGAATTAAAGAGCAGGCTTACGCCCAAAATCAGCAAGCCATAACCGCCCACTACAAACATGGTCAACACTGCATACATCACTCCGCGTCGTACAACATCGTCTGTGCGCAGAAACTTAAAGCGCATAATGTTGTAACCGATCACAACCGGGAAAATGACAGTTGGCAAGAACAGGTATGGTGAAAAATTAAGCGCCAATGCCCCGCCCAAGGCAAGCCAGATACTAAGAGGGGTAAAAGATAATACTGAGCCGATAAGAACGGCGCGAGATTGTGTTTTAACCACGGGAGATTGCGCATAAATTGCGTAATATAAATTTGCGCCAATCAGGAATAAGGCGCTTAAAGCAACAAACATATAAATGGCACGCCAATAGCCAATGTACTCTATTGGGCTGCTTAAGTTGAAGAGTGTGGGGGTTGCGATAATTGCCATGGATATTCCCACAAGCAAACCGATCCAACGCAGGTATGGGTGATTGATCATCAAGCGCGGACTCTGTGGGAATGAAAGCCCCAAAGCAACCATGGCTCCGCCTGAAATAGCGCAGCCGAACAACCAAATGGTTGTAAATTCGTGCGTCGTTGAAATGTTAAAAAAGGCGCCTATTGCAATGGCAAGAGACGATGCAAAAAGTGAAAATGCGCGTCCCGCAGGTTCATTGCGGCGCAGCCCAAAAATCCATAGACTGATGATTAGAAAAATTGCGCTAAGGATGCCTGGAATAACCAAATACAGGGTTACGCTATCCGCTGGAAATACTTTCAGGGTAACGTCCAAATCGCGGGTTTCCCCATTGACAAAATGTACTGTAATGGGAATTGTTTCCCCCGGAAAAAAGTTGCCTGTTATAACTTTACTGACATCGCTTTGGCTTCGCACTGGAACATGATTAACCGCGACGAGTTGGTCTCCACTGGACACAAAAGCATTAAATTCCCAAGCGCTTCCTTTTTGAACGGGACCGGTATCGTTGAATACGAGCGAGTGTTCATAAAAAGAGCCGATAAACGGTTCTTTGATCCATCCAATTGCCAGATATATTCCCGCAAAAAACACGAACAATGCAATAACTTGATAAACCAGCACAATTCCTGCAAGGATATTATTGAGCAATTTATTGGCAGGAAGCGCGTTTTGAGGCATGTCAAATTGTGATCCTTGGGCTTTCATAATGTTTGAATTTTACTCTACAAGTCCATCATCGGTGTATGGTACTTTCATAACAAAGAAGAAAGGCGGGAATAAAAAAAGTCCACCAGCGTGTGCCGGTGGACTTTTGGATCAAACGCCCAGAAATTAAATATCCAAATTCCTGACGCTTTTCGCATGTGTTTGGATGAACTTCTTGCGCGGGTCTACAGCATCCCCCATGAGCATATCAAAAGTTCGGTCAGCTTCAGCGGCATCTTCGACAGTTACGAGGAGCAATGTGCGGTTTGTGGGATTCATCGTGGTTTCCCATAACTGCTCCGGATTCATTTCACCAAGACCCTTGTAACGTTGGATACCGATCTTGTCACTGCCATACTCTTTGACCGCCTTGTCTTTTTCCTTGTCACTATACGCATACTTGACTTGATTCTTATACGCAATGCGGTACAAAGGCGGTTGGGCAATATACATGTGACCGTCATCGATCAATTGCGGCATGTAACGGAAGAAGAAGGTCAGCAACAAGGTACGGATATGACTGCCGTCCACATCCGCATCGGTCATGATGATGATACGACCATAACGCAAACCTTCGAGGTCAAAGTTATCGCCAACGCCCGTGCCAAGAGCAGAGATGAGCGACCTGACTTCGTTGTTACCTAAAATTTTGTCAAGGCGGGCGCGCTCGGTATTTAGGATCTTACCGCGCAACGGGAGAATAGCCTGGAAGTGGCGGTCGCGTCCCTGCTTGGCTGAACCACCAGCCGAGTCACCTTCCACTATATAAAGCTCGGTCTTGGATGAATCACGTTCTGAGCAATCGGCTAGTTTACCGGGCAGTGTTAACGACTCAAGCGCAGACTTGCGAATCACGAGATCACGCGCCTTACGCGCCGCATCACGCGCCCGCGCTGAGGTGAGACACTTCGCAATAATCGCCTTCGCCGCCTGTGGATTCTCTTCGAGGAAGGTGCTGAACGCCTCACCTACCACCTGGGTGACATAGGTCTGCGCTTCCGGATTCATCAACTTGACTTTGGTTTGCGATTCAAATTGAGGATCGGGATGCTTAACCGAAACAATGGCGGTTAATCCTTCGCGTGTGTCGTCACCAGAGAAGTTCGGGTCGGCATCTTTGAGTAAGCCATTCTTACGGGCATAGTCATTGACCACACGAGTCAACGACGAGCGCAGACCAGTCAGATGCGTACCACCGTCAATGGTATTGATCGTGTTGGCAAATGAATAAACCGATTCTGTGTAGGAATCTGTATATTGGATCGCGGCCTCAATGCCAATGTTTTCCACTTCCTTTTCAACATGCACCACAGGATGGAGTCCGTCACGATTACGATTAAGATAACGGACGAATGCTGTGATGCCGCCCTCAAAATAGAAGGTCATTTCGCGGTCGGCCCGTTCATCGACGAATTTGATGGTCACGCCGCGAGTCACAAAGGACATCTCGCGCAGGCGTTGAACAAGCGTGTCGAAACGGAAATCAATATCTTCCGTGAAAATCAGCTTATCGAATTTAAAGGATTGCTTGGTACCTGTTTCATCCTTTACCTTGCCGATCTGTTTGATGGCTCCCTGCGGAACACCGCGCTTGTATTCCTGACGCCAAACCTTGCCATCGCGCTTGATCTCAGTGGTCATCCATTCAGAAAGCGCATTCACGGCGCTAACGCCAACGCCATGCAAACCACCGGAGACCTTATAGCCGCCGCCGCCAAATTTACCGCCAGCGCCAATGACCGTCATGACAACATCCAGCGTTTCCATTGGCTTGCCATTTGCATCCTTTTTTGTGGGATGCGGGCCGACGGGAATACCACGTCCATTATCTTCAATGGTCACGCTGCTGTCAGGGTGAATGGTAATATCAATTCTGTCACAAACTCCGGCAAGCGCTTCATCTATTGCATTATCAACAACTTCATAAACAAGATGATGTAAAGCCTTAATGTCCGTGCCGCCCACATACATGCCGGGGCGTTTGCGGACATGCTCAATGCCTTCCAAAGCCTGAATGGAACCCACATCATAGTTTAATTTATTCTCTTTTTCAGCCATAACAACCTCCAACGATCTTTCCCATATCTACTTATATATTTGTTTTGTTAATCATTACGCCCGTTTTGGCGAATTTAATTTCAAACGTTCGATCACACTCTGCAGCCAAATATTCATATCTCGGTAGTAAACAAAGCTCGCTGCCAGCAAGGCAGTGGTAACAAATGAATGGCCAAAGATACCCACAAGCGTCATCCACGAATCTTCGGGGGGAATACTCCACAGGAAATTCAAACCGAAAGTCAGCAGAAACACCGTCAGCACGAACATACTGCTCGTGGGAAGTGAAAAGCGCATCATCTGTAAACTGCTTAAAATGGACGTAAGCGCATTTTGTTGTTTAATGAAAACACCGTGCGGCCAGAAGAATAAAGGCACGATGACCCACATCGAAGCGAGGCTGAGAAACAGCACAAGCAGATTGGCAATAAAGGCGTTAAATTGAAGCACCACCGCCAAAACTAAAAAAACCGGCACGCCAATAAACACGGAAAGAATGCCCCATAAAATGGAAATCAGGATCGTCTGCGCAATTGCGCGGGAAACGCGCAGGGGCTGGACATCCATATTCGCCATTGTCAGCCACGCCACACTGCGGAAATACAGCCCGCCGCCAACCCACCCCAAGAGGGTAAGAAAAAATATCCAGCCAAGCAAACTCGCCGCGCTGACCTGCCAAACGGCCGGATTCCCAAAAGGCGTTTGGAGGATTTTCTGAGGCAGAAACAGGCTTGATATCCCAATTGGGATCGTGTGAAAAACCCAGAATAAATTAATCCTGGGGATCATATTCTCGTATAGATCCATCGCGCGCTGAATATCTTCGGCGGGGATGCCACCAGATTTCCAGATCGAGATCACGTCAGTTTTGATTGAATTGAACAACGCATCCATTCGCAGGCGCGGACCAAGCCAGAGGAATAGATTCAACAAAAGCGGCAATAAAATTGCCGTGATATGCGTGGCGACAATATCAAAGCCCACTTTAATGGAGTTGATAATGCCTGGCGGCGGGGGCAGGTTTTCTCTTTGTGAAACGTCCATAACATTTTGATTCTACCATACCCCCGCTTGCGCTCACGCGCTCCCGCAGGTACAATCTTTGTATGCAAGAGAACCGTTCGTACCTGCCATCCACAAACCGTATCGGCATGTTGATCGCATCTGTCCTGCTGACGTTCGCTCTGACCAGGCTTATCCAATCGCCTCGTTTTACACTAACGATCACCCTGCCTGGCTTCTATTTCGCCTATCCCCTCACCCTCGGCGCAGCCATGACCGTCCTCGCCGCTGCGCTGACTGCCACAGGCATGGACTGGCTGATACGCGACCACCCAGCGCTTGGGAAAAAGCCCAACCTTGAGCATCTGATGCTGCCCACGCTCACCACCTTTGTTATTGGCGCGCCGCTGGCTTTGTTATCAAACGGCTCAGTCTGGTGGATCGGTTTTGGATTTAGCGCGATTTTGCTTTCAAGTGTTTTCCTCGCTGAATACATCACCGTAGACCCATCCGCGCCTTCCTATGGATTCGCGCGCGCGGGACTGACAGCGCTGGCATACGCATTATTCCTTATTCTAGCCACCTCCCTGCGTTTTTCCGGCGTGCGTATGTTCCTGCTTGTGCCTGTCATCTTCATCGTTGCGGCGTTGATCAGCCTGCGCATCCTGCATCTTGACGGCACAGACCGCTGGGATTTCCCCTGGGCAATTGGCATCGCCTTCGTCTGCACCCAGATCGGCGCGGGTTTACATTACTGGCCGCTCACACCGATACAATTTGGACTGGCGCTCACCGGTCCGCTTTATGCGCTGACCATGTTATCTGCCAGCGTCGCGGAAAATATTCCCCTGCGCCGCGCCGCGCCTGGTCCCGCCATTATTGTGGGGCTTGCCTGGGCTTCAGTTATCTTTTTACGTTGATGCAATCCCTAACACTTACAAAAGAACAACTGCAAAAAATGATCGCACATGTTGACTCGCACGCGCCGCTTGAGGCTTGCGGGCTTTTGGCAGGACTCGACTCAAAGGTAGAATCAGTGCTTGAGGTGACGAATCAAGCCCAAAGCGAGGTGCGATACGTGATGGATCCAATCGATCAATTGAAGTCCTTCGAATGGATCGAATCCAACGGACTGCAATTAATCGGCATCTTCCACTCGCACCCAACCGGACCTGAAACTGTTTCGCCAACTGACATAGCGCAGGCCGCCTATGCAGTTGTGCATGTCATCCTTGCGCGCGTGGACGGCTTGTGGCGCGCCCGCGGTTTCTGGATGGAAGACGGAAAATACAGAGAAGTGGCTTTACAAATTATATAAGCAACCTTATTTCATTTTCTGTGTTTTATGAATACACTCGAAATGGAGGAGTTTCAATGCAAATTGTTATAGATATTGGGATCATTCTACTGGCTTACCTATTTGGTTCGATCCCCTTTGGATTACTGATCGTAAAACTTAAAACAGGAAAAGACATTCGCGAAGTGGAAAGCGGGCGAACTGGCGGGACAAATGCCATGCGCGCGGCCGGTTTTTGGGCGGGTTTTGCGACAGCCATGCTTGATATTTTGAAAGGTGCGGGCGCAGTTTGGTTAACAGCCTGGCTTACGCCCGATAGTCACTGGGCACATGTGATTGCGCCGCTTGCCGCGATCCTTGGGCATAATTATTCCATCTTTTTGCCTGTGCGCGATGAAAATGGAAAATG
>DYDH01000186.1:0-1186 GCA_020717985.1 Herpetosiphon sp.
CCGCAGTATCGCTTTTTTGAGCGATGAGTTCGCGGGCAGATTGTGGCGTTGGCACAAGTGGAACTTGCGCATCCTTGTTGAGGGAAGCATCCAGATTTGATACTTTCTCCTGGAGTTCAAGAAATCTTTGCTCGTGATCCCAGGGACGGTTCATCTCGGTCAGAGCGGCTTGTATCTTTGCCTCCGCCACCCGAACACGATCCCTGGCGTTCTCAAGCGTGTCCTCCAACGAACTCAGGCGGATATCCATACTGCGTGATACGCCAATTTCTGTCTCGGCAGACACAAGCAATAGCTCGTTCCCGATCCTGAAAAACAACTGCGGGATGGGCTGGCTGTTGTCATCCATCGTTGAAACGGTCACGTTGATGGCAAAGCCACGATACGAACCGATCTCAATAAAGGTCTCACTGCGTCCCCTGCCCGCCAAACGCATGGCGGCGTGTGCTGCCAGAAGACGCACCTTTCTACCTGCGGCTTCGCGGTCGGTCTCGACTTCCAGAATGTCCGCATCAATGGAAGGTTTCAACTGGATCAAAAACTTTTCCGATGTGTTTGCGTCGCGCTGCCCAATGGCTTCAAGGTAGATGCCAATACTTTTTTCAGCGTCCGCCTTTTTGAGTTCGATGCCGCGAATACTGCCGCGCACACCGGACTGCGAGGATTGCCACGAGGCGCGGATTGCGCTCAGCCGGGCAAGTTCCGCGTCCATGACGATCTTCTGCATGATTAGCGGATTGCCGGAGGCAAGCGCCTTGATCTCGGAGAAGGTCAGGACTGTGTTATCCACATCGTCCACTTCGCGGTTCGTGACTTGACCGCGCGCGATCTGGGCGATGAAGCCTGCCTTGTTTTCGAGCAGCTGCCAGACGTAGGCATCGAAACTTCCTTCGGTGACATGCACGAATTGAAAGACCTGCGGGAACATGTTTCCTTGTCGCAGGACTCTTCCTACCTGCTGCTCAATATCACCAGGACGCCAGGGCGGGGTAATGGTGTGCATGGCGATACATCGCTCCTGCACGTTCATGCCCGTGCCCATCTTCTCGGTCGAACCGATCAGGACGCGAATCTCGCCCTTATTGACCGCGGCAAATAACTTCGCGCGAGCCTCGGGTGTTTTGGCGTCATGGATAAAAGCCACCTCCTCCGCTGGCACGCCACGTAATGCAAGGCGTTTGCGGAT
>DYDH01000186.1:1618-9016 GCA_020717985.1 Herpetosiphon sp.
TGTTGTCCTCGTAGGGCTGAACCAGCCGCGCGCGAACTTTCTCGGCACGTTCTGCCAGGGTGGAGACGTAATCCAGCAGCGCCTGCCCACCATCGGTCAATACCTTGACGGGCTTGCCCTCAAACAGATCGGGACGCTCGATGCCAGAATTGTCATCCACGCGCTTCGCGTCAACGACTTGGAACCAGATCTGCATGAGTTCAGGCACGTTCACAAACTTGCGAAAGCGCGTGTTCATGCGGAAACCTGACCCATCAGGCGTCATCTCCAAGCCAGCCTCCGCCAGCGCGAATTGATTCGCCCAGGCATCGAAATGGGACAAGCCGAGTTCCTGCAAAGTCTCCAGTTGGAAGTATCTCTGCATGGTGAAGAACTCAGCCAGGGTATTAGTGACGGGTGTGCCCGTCAGCCCGATGACTTTGCCGCCGTTGTGTTGTGTCCAACTGAACTTCACGAACATATCGAATGCGCGTTGGCTGTCGGTGTTGGTCAGTCCCGCGATGCGAGTCATGCGGGTGCTGAAATACAAATTCTTGTAGGCGTGGAATTCATCCACGATCAACATATCCACACCCAACTCCTCCCAGGTGATGATCTTCTCATCATCCTTGCGCATATCGGCGAGGGTGTCGAGTTTCACCTGAAAGCGCTTGATACTTTTTTCGATCTCCTTGATCGCGCGCGTGGGCGATTTGTCCGCTTTGAGTTCCGAGAGGTAATCGAACAGCGTATAGATCTCACGCTGATAGAAATCCGATTGCGTCTCAGCGGAAACGGGCAGGAGTTTGAAGGACGAGAAGGGAACGATGATGATGTCCCAATCGTGGGTGGCGACGCGCGAGAGAAATTCTCCGCGCTTCGACTTGCTCAGATCAGAGGGCGTTGGCGCAAGAATGTTGGCGCCAGGGTAGGCTGCCAGCACGCTCATGTTCCACTGCGCGGTGATGTGGTTGGGAACGACGATCATGGCTTTGCGAGTCAGCCCCAGCCGTTTTGACTCCATTGCCGCAACCAGCGCAGCGAGTGTCTTACCCATCCCGACTTCGTGATGAAGCAGGGTTGAGCGGCTTTGCAATACGCGCCATACCGCGTTCTTCTGGTGCGGTCGCAGGTTGATATTCCTGTTCAAGCCTGGCGCACTGAGGTGTGAACCGTCATAGTCACGCACACGAAAGGCGTTGAAGCGTTCGTTGTAGATGACGCATAATTGCGTGGCGCGTTCAGGGTCATCAAAGAGCCAGCGTTCAAATTCGGCTTTGATCTCGGACAACTTGGCTTGCGCCGCGACGGTCTCGATCTGATTGACGGAGCGCACTCCTTCGACTTCATCGTAGATGGTGACAGTTCGCGCGTTCAATCCAGCCTCGATCAATTCCAGCGCGTGAGTGCGAACCGTTCCCCAGCGGCTTCTTGCGATGCTGTCGGGGACGCGCCAAAGATAGGTGGATTCAATTTCCCAATGTGCCAGGTGCGGGATGTAGACAATTTTGTATTCACCTTCCTGTAACAGATGGAGTGTGAACTTCTCAACCAGGTCAGTGGGAATCCAACCCGCTCCCATCGGAGCGCGGATCTGACCAGGCTTGAGGTCGAGCGGGATGGCGCTCTCGAGCGCGGCAACGTTCTCTTGAAATGAATCATCGAACACAGCCGCCGCCTTTGCTTCGCGCAGTTTCTCACGCACGTTGCCAGACAGATACTCGTCCGCCGTGACCCAATCCCTGCCCGAAGGCAGGCGGAAGATGCGTCCTGCGAGTTGTTGCGCGACTTCGACCATACTTGTTTTGCTCAAACCCGAGATAAATGGCAGGTCAACTTTGCCTTTGCTGTCCAAACAGACCAGCAGGGCATCATCCACTGAAGGTGACTCCACTTGTGCGGTTGAGCGCACCAGCGGCGCGTTGAACAAGTCCGCTTTCTTTGCGGTGGCGGAGGTAGGGTTGTATTCCTCCAAAGCTTTCAAGAAGGGCGCTTCGTATGATCCACTGAGCAAACGAATGTTGGCTGTCTTGTTGATCGCGCCATACTTTGCTGTAAAGTCATCATAGGCAATGTTCAACTCCTGGCGTAGTTGCGATGTCACCACCAGCGACGCGCCTTTTGTTTCTGCTTTGAGCAGTTTCTTGGCGGTCAGGTAGATGGACTTCAAACCATCGATACGTTCCTGGTCTGCGGGCTTTGGAGCGGAGAGTGTGATCTCTATTTCATGCGAAGGGTGTTCTTCATAAACAACTTCGCTGCTTTCGTTCAAGAGATTCTTCGGAAGAACGGAGCGCAACATCTCCTTCATTGACTCGCCGAGAATGCGATCATCTGCATGAACGGTGTAGCCGTCAGACTTGTACAGCGTGCCATCCATGCCTTGCACACCCAAAATCATTTGTGGGTTGCGCATGAAATAACGGTTGATGCTGGTCTGCCGATAATTCTGGGAAAGGAAATCAGTCTCAACCCAATCAGGCAGGCTCTTGTTTTCCTCGAAGCGCTTTTGCATGAAGAGCACGTCGGTCACGACTTCCGTGCCAGCGTTTTCCTTGAAGGCATTGTTCGGCAGGCGCACGGCTGCGAGCAGGTCGAGATGACGAGCCAGCCAGGCGCGGACGCCGCTATCTTTTTTATCCAGTGTGTAGCGCGAGGTGATGAATGCCAGCACGCCGCCTGGTCTTAGGAGAGAGAAGGTATTTGCGAAGAAGAAGTCGTGGATCGACTTGCGCAGGAAGGACGGGAGTTCACGCTTGACGACTCCATAATCCCCAAAGGGCACATTGGAAATCGCCAAGTCGAACCAGTTGCGGGGAAAGTCCACGCGCTCATATCCTTCGGCAAACACCCTGCTCTTAGGGTGCAGCAGTTTCAGGATGTCCGCGGTGAGGCTGTCCAATTCAACTTCCGCCCAGTCCACTGAAAATGACCTCGGCATCAGGGACTTGAAATGTCCGACCCCCGCGGACGGGTCAATGATCCGTGCGGGACTAGCGCCGAAGCCCATAAAGGACAGCGCGTCCCACATTGCGCCGATGACGGGCAGTGCGGTGTAATGCGCATTGAGCGATGAGCCGCGCAGGGAGCGCAGTTCGTCTTCAGTGAGGAGTTGGCTCAATTCCTTCGAGCCGTTCGAGAGACGCAATAATGCGGAATCACCCCAGCCCACATAGCGGGCAAGGATGGCTTGTTCGTCTGCGGAAGCCGCGCGTCCCTGTTCGATGATCTCTTTTGTAAGACGGATGGCTTGCAAATTGTTGGCGTATTTCTTTGCGGGGGAACCCAGGTCCAACGCCTGGTCGTTATCAAAATAGAATTCCATTGTGGAATACCTCCAAAGTATTTTTGCGCAATCTCCTTTGAGACTGCTTCCTCTGCCTACTTCGTGTGAAGTGAACAGGGGAAGCAACTCCAGAAAATAAAAAAAGCAGGAAGGCAAAACACCTTCCTGCATGAAAACGGGCAGATAGCCCAGTTACCAAAGTTCAACCAGCTTGCTGTTAACATCTCCAAAATCACAGACCAGCAGCCTGCCTTGCAGGGAAATCATGTTTCTCGAATGCAGGTCGAGGCTGACGCCAAATTTGTTGTACACAGCGTCATACACAGTTTGAAAAATGGAATCGCCGTCATCCACCACCTCCAGCATGTCGGGCGTTTCAGCGATGGGCATTACAAGAATAGCCAGCGCTTCGCCGCAATGACAATTGACGGAGGTTGGTGTCCAGAGGTCGGACAGGTATCCGTGTCGCGGACAGACTTCACGCGTCACAGCTCGCGGCAGGATCACTTCCTGTTGATATGCCCAAACAGGCAAGGCGCGTATGTGTGTTTCATACACCCACTGTTGAATGATCGGCTCGTTATCGTCCACACAGCCGATCTTGACCGCCGCGCCAGCGACTTCGTACACAACGCCAAATGCACCATACCCCAGCAGTTTGCGTTTCCGTAAAAGACTTGCCAGGGCGTGCGGGTCATTCAAGACGATGCTCCAATCAACAGATGGAGCGGGGATGGAAAGTTCGGTTGTTGAAAGAGTGGCGATCATGTCATTCTTCCGTTCCGCTGACCCGATCTTCATAACCAGCTTCTAGCCAGTCGTCAGTGGCAGGTTCAGGTTCCTCAAACTCAAATGGCAGAAGCGGCACACCAGCCTTTTCAAACAGCCAGGTAATCTTTTGCTTAAGCCACTCGATGTCTGCCGCGCGGTTGGTGATTGCGCGGTGGTTGCGGTATTGATCACGCTTTTGATCCAACAGGGCGTATGCCGTGGTCTCAATTTCGAGAGCCACGATTTTGTCGTTCTCCCATTTCCAATGTGCGCCGCCTGCATACTCGCAGGGTTTGGAGAAGGCGCCTGAATTCATGCGGATCTCGTTCCAGCCCTGCGGGTGATCGTCAGTCGTACACCAGACTTGAAAGCCTCCGCTCCCCGCTTCAAAGATGGCTTGCGGATGCGGGTTGGTGGCGATGTCGAGTTTCCGCGCCAGGTCAAGCACGGGTTTCAATTTCAGGTGTTCAGTGTGGTAGGACATTTATTCCTCCGAAGTATGAGTTGAGAAGTCCATTTAATTTCAATCGAAATCAAATGGACTTCTTTTGATTTGCCAAAAAGATGAAATCTCCGTATTCTTGAGTTACGTTGGACGAGGCTCATGTCGGTTCCAATGTAACTCTGGAATGGAATCGACTTTGATAGCCTTGAAACAGGCATATTTTTTGAAAATGGTTATGTAACCTCATGATTTTTTGTATCCTAGTATTTTGTAAGTTTGGAATAGGGAGTTTTCGTATGTCGTAACTCTGGAATGCGGAGTTTTCGAAAAGAGTTGATCCCGCAAATCTTGGACCAGATGTTGGCTTCTGAGATTCTTTATCCAGTAAAGTTCCAGATATGGGATACGCCGCATTCTTTAGTTATGCTGGAATTCATTCCATTCCAGAGTTATGCTGGAACTGACACTCATGAAAACCCCAATCCTTTTTCCTTGAGCGAGCAAAAATTTCCATGGCCTTGGATGATATGGTCAAGTACCTCAATGTTGAGGAGCTTGCCAGCCTGAACCAATACCCTGGTTACAGCAATATCATCAGGGCTTGGAATCACATCCCCGCTCGGATGATTGTGGGCAATCACAATACTTGGCGCATTGCGTTGCAGCGCAGGACGAAAGACTTCTGCAACTCGAATTTGCGATGAGTTGACCGAACCTTTATACACATCCGCAATACCCAGCACCATGCTTTTTGTATTCAACATGATGACGCGCAGGTGCTCAACATCAAAGGTGCTCATGTCACTGCACAGCGCAGCGGCATCGCCTGGTGAGTTGACCGTTACCCGATCCATGCTTGTCATGGACAGGCGACGCGAAAGAGCCAGCGCAGATTTGATACGCGCGGCGGTCGCTTCGCCCACACCAGGGATGGAGACCAGTTCCACTACCGAGGCTTGAAAGAGCAGATGCAGGTCGCCCTTGAAATGTGCAACGATCGCTTCCGCGATCTCGATCTGTTTCGGACCGCCGATCATGGCGGATAGCAGCTCAAGATTTGTACAAGCGGCTGAATCGGTCAATGATCGTTGGGCAGGTGTCTCGCGCAGGGTAAGTAGTTTTAGTTTGGGGGGCGAGTATGAAACGCCCATGAAAGTTGTTTGCATGAAAGCAGACCTCCGAATGAATTTGGGCAGATCCCATTGACCTGTCCCGCCTGCTGATAAGAGAACTTATATGCAGGCGGCGCATGTCAAGATAAAAAAAGAGGAACGCGGGTAGCGTCCCTCTGGTAGTTATTCGTGTTTACAATCCCAGTGTTCGGGATCACCCCTCAACCAGTACACCTCGCCATCCATCCCAGCCACCACAAAATAGGTGAACTCATAACTGTTTTCTTCGCGGGCTTTTAGCCACGCTTCAGTCTCGACCAGGTCTTTGATGTTGGGTTCGCCGTGAAGTTCCTGAACAGGAATTAGATTACGAGGGTCTATATCGGAGAAGTGGTATGCGTAATTCATGTGAGGCAGGTCGCACTCAAAATTATCGCCTGCAAACCAACCGCACACTATGCAATAATCAATCTCCGATTCGCTGCAGCCTGGATAGCTGTCGTCAATCACACTCAGGCATTTACAGCGCGGACATTCGTACAAGAAAGTTGTCAAATCGCTCATGCCAGCCTCCGTAAAACTGCTCTGGCTTTACGCAGAAGAATGAAGTGTTCAAACTCAGCTAGGACGTGCTCAAAGCGCAGCGCTTCAAATAATTTCCGAAGACTGATTTCGTCCGAGAAGAACTCAACCCCGCTGTGCTTGTGATAGCAAAGGAAACGGATGGTTCCTTCGTTGTATATCTGGACTTCATGTCCACGCAGACCATCTTCGCAGAGATTGAAGGAGAGACCGAGCTGGTCTTCACCTGCAAAACCGCCCTCTTCAACCATCTTGCGGACATGCTCCTGTGCGAGCAGGTTGTCCTCCTCGATGAAGGTCAGCCAATTGATGTGTGGGAAAAGAAAGCGAACCTCGGAGCAGGAGTTGGCAAGACGCTGCACGAGTCGTGTCAGCGCCAGATACCCCGCGAACTTCATCAAGAGCGATGGGCGCACTTCAAAGGCGCAATGGGTGGGTTCGTCGCTGTACTCGTCATTCGATTGAACGAGAGCGACGTAGGTTGGATATTTTGTTTGCATGGTGTTACATACCTCGTTAGGTTGAATTAGACAGACGCAAGGATGCGCCCGCCTTGAAAAGTGATGTGCCATTCGCGCTCGATCTCACGCACGACAATGCGTGCGGTGAACAAACTGCCGCTGATTTCCAGAATGACCTGGTGTTGATCCTCAATGACACGCGTCACGCGTAACCAGCCTGGCAGAGTCAACCAATGAACCAGAACGGGCTGAAATTTGTATGCTCGCGTTTTCAGATTGATGCGTAGGGTCGCGTCTACAAAGCGCAGCAACAAGTTATCTTCTTCAACCAGGATGCCGGTCAAGACACGACCGTCAATCGCGCGGTGCAGGGATGACCGCCTTACGCGTTGCAGTCTGAAAAAAGTCCAGCCTGCTTTCATGGATAAATCACTTGACGTAGGAATTCCAGCCAGCAGACCGCCAGACGAATCGGTATCCCCGCAGGGATTTTATGGATCTTGATCGGTCGCAGGTAAGCCTTGTTGGATTCTTTGAGATTGTCCAGCAGGCTTTCAATAGTCACTGTGAGCGGAGCAAGCCCCTCTTGATCGGCTTCGACGCAATCCAACTCATACCAGTCGGTGGCGATGGAAAAGAACAAGCCAACTTTTTCAGGGTAAAAGAACTCCCCGTCAATCAGGCAATCGCGGATCATTCCCTCGGCTTGTTCGGCGGTGTAGCCTGCGGGATTTTGAATGCAGGCTTCAAAGCGATCCTTCC
>DYDH01000187.1 GCA_020717985.1 Herpetosiphon sp.
GCGGATGACCATGCCAAGCCGCGTGCGTTGAAGCAACATCCAAATTGAGATCAATACCACGAACCCAACAATCGGAATAAATATTTCGTTGTAGACGCGCACGCGCCCGTCGAGCAACAAAATCGTGGAGCAATTATTTGCCCACCAATCTGCAAAATTCGTAGCGGGACAAACTCCGCCAGTGCCGTTGAAGAAGGCTGGCTTCGGCATGACAAATTCGGGGCGTCCCCAAATGGCGCGCACAATTTCAATGCCGATGGCGCTCATGCCCAGCGTGAGCATGAGTTGATAAATCGGGCGGATGTACAGCGGACGAATGAGCGTGGACTCGATCAGCGCGCCCAGACCCGCGCCGCTTAATGTGGCGACCAAAACGGCAATGACAAAAAGCCAGTTCGAGCTAAGACCGGTCAGGGCTGCGGTGAGTGCGTTGTTGAAGATAAATGTCAGCAGGGCAACGATCAGCAGAATTGCGAAGCTGATAAATTTTTTCCAATTCAATTTGAGCTGTTGTTGATTTGTACTGTTGAACAGCGAAAGTCCAAACGCGCCGATGATGCTGGCGAGCAGTAAACCGATCAACGCGAGCGGCGCGGAGATTTCTGTGAAAGCGGCAGGCAGCACCGGAAGGCGCGTGCCTGAATCTGCCATGAATGAATAAGTGACGGGGCTTTGTCCGTAGTTTTCGACGTTCCAGATGGCGATTGGGTAACGGGGCAGGATAAAGCCGAAGAGGAGGACGGAAGCGAGGACCAATGCCCAGGGGAGAATCCGCTTCAGACTTAAGCCGATCCTGATTCGGGTGGCGAGAAGCGGGTACACATCCCCGAGAACAAATCCACTTAACATCAGCGCCAGCGGAGTCAATAAATCCACGAACGTATCAGGGCGGACAAAGACCGTCCAGCCGATGTACGCGCCGATCATGAAGAGCGTGCCATGCGCGAGGTTGAGCACGTCGAGCAGACCGAAGATGAGCGAGAAGCCCGAAGCGACGAGGAATGTGACCGAGCCGACGGAAAGTCCGCGCAGAAGGGTGATGACGAAATCTTTCTTTTCCATGCCTTGCGCGGCGGCGATGAAGAGTGCGAGGATGGCGGCGAGTGTAATGAGGAGCACGGTGTTTTTGCGGAGAAATGTGTTCATGTTATGCGGCTCCCAAATAACGATGAATGGCGGCTTTGTCGTTGACGAGGTCTTTCATGCTGCCTTCCTGCACAGAGCGCCCTTCTTCGATGATGACATAATATTCAGCGAGTTGACTTGCAACCAGAAAATTTTGTTCGACAAGTACGATGGTGGAATCTTTGGAAAGCAGTTGGATAGCCTTCATCATGTGTTCGATGATGACAGGTGCAAGACCTTCACTGGGTTCGTCGATCAACAGTAAATGATTTTCAGGGACGAGCGCGCGGGCGATGGCCAGCATTTGTTGTTGTCCACCTGATAGCGCGGTGCCAGATAATGTCACCAGGCGTTTGAGGTCGGGGAAGAGGTCGAAGATAAAATCCCGCTTGCGGAGGTAATCGCCTTTGACTCGCTCGGCGATCTTGAGATTTTCCTCCACGGTCAGGTCGCGGAAGATGGCGCGGTGTTCGGGGACGAAGCCGATGCCTTTTGCGGCGATGTCGAAGGAGCGCACACCTTGCACTTCCTTTCCTTCATAGATCACTTTGCCTTCACGCGGCGGCGTTAACCCAAGGATGGATTTAAGTGTGGTGGTTTTGCCCGCGCCGTTGCGCCCGAGCAACGCAACGATGGAGCCTTTCGGCACGCGCACGTTCACGCCCTGCAAAATGTGATATTGACCGATGAAGGTGTGGATGTTTTGTACGTCGAGGATGTATTCCATGAGACCTCAAGAGCAGTGGGTGGTGAGTAGTGGATAGTGGGTGGTGGGTAGTGAGTAGTGGTTTTTTTACTGTCCACTGTCCACTTCCCACTGTCAACTGTTCTTACACATTCAATTCGTACAAGCCGCCAAGATAAGCGGTTTGGACTTCCTTGTTGGCGGCGATCTCGGCAGGCGTGCCTTCTGCCAGAACCATGCCCTGGTGCATAACCGTGATCGCGTCGGAAACGCTCATGACCACGTTCATGTTGTGCTCGACGAGCATGACGGTTTTGTTGCCTTGTTTTTGGATTCCTTGAATCAAGGCGATCAATTCAGGGACTTGTTCAGAAGCCATGCCCGCGGTGGGTTCATCCAACAAAAGGACTTCGGGGTCGGGTGCGAGGATCATGCCAAGTTCCAGTTTGCGTTGGTCGCCGTGCGGAAGGGTACGCGCCAATGTTTGAGCACGTTCCTTCAAGCCGACGGTTTCGATGACATGCCAGGTGCGTTCTTCATATTTTTTGAAATGCGAAGAAGCCTGCCAGAACTTGAAGTTGTCGCTTCCAAGAGCCTGCGAGGCGAGGCGAATATTTTCAAAGACGGTGAGATTGGGGAAGATGTTCGTGATCTGGAAGGAACGTCCGATGCCGAAATGGATCGTGCGGTGGACAGGCTGGTGCGTGATGTCGCGTCCCTTGTAAATGACTTTTCCGCTTGTGGGTTCGAGGTTGCCGCTGAGTAAATTAAAAAAAGTTGTCTTGCCCGCGCCGTTCGGGCCAATGATGGCGTGTAATGAGTTCTTGCGGACTTTGATGCTCACATCGTCCACAGCGATCAGCGCGCCGAATTGTTTGCGGATATTTTGGGTTTCAAGAATAATTTCGGTGGTCATGGCACCTTCCAAAATTGACCGTGGACCGCAGACGGTAGGCCGTTGTGGTCTGCCGTCCACGGTCTGTGGTCGAGAAATTGAGTGACTGAAACACTTGCGAGTCTCAGTCACTCATTGTATTCCTAAATTACTTTCCGCTCAGGTTGCCGTAGGGCAGAGCGCCGCAGCGATCTTTGAGGGCTTCGGGAAGCAGACAAGGAGGTTCGGGGCGGGTGGTGTCTACGTATTCGTAGAAGTTGGCATCAGGATCGGTCACGTTGACCAGTTTCATGATGTACATGTCCTGAATGGCGACATGATCTTCGGGGCGGATGGACACTGTGCCCTTGGGACCTTCGAAGGTCATTCCTTCCATCAGACCCTTGAGCACGTCACCGCTGACGTCGCCGTTGGCGGCTTTGATGGCTTCCACGACCATGATGGCGGCGTTCATGCCGTCAGCATCGAAGAGGTCGGGCATTACGCCGTAGCGAGCCTTGTCCTGCGCCTTGAGGAAATCGTTGGCGTCATTTTTCGGGGCGCTGTGGTGATACAGAATACCCGCGGTGGTGCCGACCGCATTCGCGAAGAATGTGGGCATGAGGACGTTGTCAATGAAGGTCGCGCCGAGGGACATCTTGTCGGTCACGCCCTGATCCTTGGCGGATTGCATCAAGGAGACGAAGCCGGAGCCAGCCCAGGTTACGATGTAAGCTTCTGCGCCAGAGTTCGCGATCTGCTCCATGTAGGGAGTGAAATCGGTGGTGTCGGCGGGGGCGAAGATATCGTCAGCGGCGAAGGTTGCGCCATCGAGGGTGCAGGCATCGCGGAAGGCGGCAGCGGAGCCTTTTCCAAACGCATAGTCCGGGGCGATCTGAACGAAGGTCTTGTATTGCTGGGTCAGAGCCTTGCATTCGTTGATCGCATCCTGATAGTTGTTGCGGCTGGTGCGGAAGGTGTACTCGTTGAAATTGACGCCGGTGATGTCATTGGCGGCGGCGGGGGCCACGATCAACGGGATCTTGCTTTCGAGGGCAATGCCCTGAAGGGTGGCGGTTGCGCCTGAGGAAACGGTACCAACCAGGATGTTCACTTTTTCGACGTCGATCAGTTCGCGGGCGACGGTGGCGGTGTTTTCGGGATTGCTTCCGTCATCGCGGACGAAGACCTGAATTTCGCAGTCGTCGATCTTGAAGACATTTTCCTGGGTTACGGCAATGTCAAATTTGTCGCCAGCGGAGCCGGCGGCGCCAGTCGCATATTCCATGCCGAGCATGAAGGAGCGCAGGATGTGAACGCCATAAATGGCGAGCGCGCCAGAGGCATCGCTAATGAGTCCAACTTTGATCGGCTCAGCGCAGGTCAGACCGGCGGCGGGCGCTTCGGTTGCGGCAGGGGCTTCCGTCGCGACGATAGGAGCTTCGGTAACAACTGGGGCTGCGGTGGGGGCCGCGGTGGCGGGGGCGCAAGCAGCCAAAAGCAGAGACATGGCGATTACTACAAAAGCTAATGTACGAAAGACTTTCATTTTTTTCTCCTCAATATGTTTGTTTGATAACTTTCAGAAACAACGATCCGTAATGCTTTTCGGCATCACCTCCTATTTTGAAAATTCAACAATAGCGTGCGCGGCGGCTTCCGCAATTTCGATCGGGAAGAAATGCCCCGCGTCGGGAAATATCACTACTTTGCTGTCCGCGATCTTCTCCGCTAAAAGGGAGGCATTCGCGGGCGGAACAACTTTGTCGTGTGCGCCGAACAGGATCAGGGTCGGGACGTTGAGGCGCGGAAGTTTATTCTCAAAGGCGGCGGCTTCGTTCATCAATCCAAGCCCGATGGCGAGCTGAGCCTGATAGGGCGCCGGGTCAATCGGGTTTGCAATGCGCCACTTGACCCATTCCTCAATCATCTCTGGATTTTTTTCCGACCACCCTGGCGCAGTGCTGACGATCAATCCATTTTTGAGACGGGTGAGCGCGTCGCTAGTCACATCGGTCAGGACTTTCATCGCTTCTGGCGTGACCGGGACATGGTGCGGCCCCCCGAAGTTGGTCGAACACAGAATCAGTTTCTCTGCTTTCTGCGGGAAATCCAACGCCATGGCTTGGGCGATAAATCCGCCCATCGAGTGCCCCGCGATGATTGCCTTCTCAATTCCAAGCGCGTCGAGCAAGCCCGCCGTATCTGCCGCCAACATCTGCGCGGTGTACGGACCCGCAGGCTTGTCACTTTGACCCACGCCGCGATTATCGAAAGTGATGACTTGAAAATGCTCCGCTAAAAACGGAACCATTTTGTGCCATTGCCAAAGTGGATAGCCAAGCCCCGAGATCAACACAAGCGGTTGCCCCGCGCCGTGAGTTTCATAATAGAGTTCGATGTTGTTGGTTTTTATTTTTGGCATAAGACCTCAAATTAGTGGATAGTGGGAAGTGTATAGTGGTTAGAAAAACCGCTCACTATCCACTACTCACCACCCACTGCTCTTATCCACTGTTTCTTCAATTCAGCCTTGATGACTTTTCCATACGGTGAATACGGCAACGCATTCATAAATTCGATCCGCTTCGGGAGCTTGTACTTCGCCAAACGCCCGGCGCAGAATTTCAGCAACTCATCCGCGGTTACATTTTGATTTGGTTTGCACGCCACGATCATCACGCCAACCTCGCCCCATTTTTCATCCGGTTGGCCGATTAGCGCGGCATCGGCAACGGCTGGATGTTCACGGAAGAGTGATTCCACTTCGGCGGCATAGATGTTCTCGCCGCCGCTGATGATCATGTCTTTGAAACGCCCGGCGATGTAGAAGTAGCCTTCTTCATCCATGCGCGCCATGTCGCCCGTGTAAAACCAGTCCTCTTTGAGGGATTGTTTTGTAGCTTCTTCGTTGTTCCAGTAGCCGACACAAACATGGTCGCCTTTGATGAGGAGTTCGCCAGTCGAGCCAACGGGTACGTCTTTGCCATCTGCATCCACCAAGCGCATCTCGCTATGGAAAATAGGCTTGCCCACTGAACCAAGTTTTCGCAGGGCATCTTCATCGGTCATCGAGAAGCAGTTCACGCCCACTTCGGTCAGCCCGTAACCCTGGCGCATCACAACGCCTTTCTTTTCGCTCCATGACTGAATCAATGAAGGCGGGCACGGCGCGCCGCCGCTGATGAAAAAGCGGACGTGGCTGAAATCTGCATTTTCAAACTGAGGAGAATTCATCCACACCTGAAAGAGAGTCGGCACGCCGAGAATGACCGTGCATTTTTCTTTGACGATCAATTTCAACGAAGCATCGGGGTCGAAGGTACGTCCGAGCAAAAGTTTGCCGCCAACATGAAAGAGCGGCACAAGAAAAACGAACAACCCGCCCGAGTGGAACATGGGCGTGAGGATCGGAGAAATATCCTTTTCGTTCAGTCCCCACGACACGACGGTGTTGATCGAATTCCACACCACCTGTCTGTGCGGGAGAACAGCGCCTTTGGGTCGCCCCGTTGTGCCTGAGGTGTACAGGATGCAAACAGCATCATCACCCGAAATATCTATCCTCTTCGGTTCTTCCGCCGAGGCTTGATCTGCCAATTTTTCATACGCTTCCCCTGAAACATTTGCGCCTTCCAACGAAATGAGATGCTCCACTTTGATTGAGTCTTTCATCTCTTCATATACCGAAACGAATTCAGGTCCGACAATCAACACCTTGGGCTGGCAGTCGTTGAAAATATATGTCAACTCGCGCGAGGTCAGCCGCCAATTCAATGGCGCAAGGATCGCGCCAAGTTTTGCCAGACCAAACAACAAGTCGACATAGACAACGCTGTTATGCGCCAGAATGGATACACGGTCGCCTTTTTCCACGCCGTATTTCTCGCGCAGGAAATTTGCGGCTCGGTTGGCGCGTTGATTCAGTTCTGCATAGGTATAGTGGACTCCGCTCGCGAGTTCGATCATTGCTTCGCGATTGGGAGTCAAAAGCGCTCGTTTGGTCAGGATGTCGGCAGAATTCATGGGTTCGGTATCAGGTTACAGGTTTAAGGTTGCAGGTTGAAGGTTTGGAGAAAAAGACACGTGTCAAATGCAGGGAACCTGAAACTTGACACGTGGAACTTGAAACCAAAATTTACGTCCCGACGACGATTCCGCCATCCACGCGCAGGACTTCGCCAGTAATAAAGGAAGCGTCATCAGATGCAAGGAAGAGATAGGCGTTGGCAATATCGCGCGGTTCGCCCAAACGACCGAGCGGCGTATGAGACTTCATGCCGTCCAAAATTTTCTCTGGCATGGCTGTCACCATTTCGGTAGCGGTGAAGCCAGGGGCAACCGCATTGACGCGGATTCCATACTTGCCCAACTCGCGCGCCCAAACTTTGGTCATGCCGATCACGCCGAATTTCGTCGCCACGTAGTTGGTCTGTCCGAAGTTCGCATCCAAACCGACAACCGATGAGGCGTTCAAGATCACGCCGCCGCCTTGCTTGATCATGTACGGCGCAACGGCTTGAGCACAATTGAACACACCCTTCAAGTTGACAGCGATCACGAGATCAAAATCGGGCTCGGATAATTGCCCGACCAAATTGCCTTCCTTCACTTTGACCAACTGTCCATCGCGCAAAACGCCCGCGTTGCTGACGATCACGTCAATGCGGCCGTATTTGGCAATAACATCGTCCACCCATTTTTGTACATCTTCGCGGCTGGTCACGTTGACTTTGTAGAATGCGGCGCCTTCGCCGAGTTGCTTGAGCGTTTCCTGCCCAATGGTTTCGTTGACATCACAAATTACAACTTTGGCGCCTTCTTCGGCAAAACGCAGGGCGGTAGCTTTTCCAATTCCCGCCGCGCCGCCTGTTACGAGTACAACCTTATCTTTCATGCGCATGGTGATAATCCTTTTTATGTGTGTTCTCCCTCATCCCCAACCCTTCCCCCGAAGGGGAAGGGAGTCCCCTCTCCCAAAGGGAGAGGGGTAGGGTGAGGGTAGGTAACTACGATTGTTTAGCCAAAAATCCCAAAACGGCTGTATTGAATTCTTGCGGTCGTTCCCAACTGGAGGCGTGTCCCGCTCCGTGCAGGATGTGCATTTCAGCGTGGGGGATGCCTGCTTTCAAGATCGCGGCGTAGGCTGGACCTTTCAACAAATCCAGTGAGCCGACGATGATGCAGGTCGGGCACTTGATCTCGCCCAAGCGGGCGGTAAAGTTCACGCTCAAAAAACATTCGCACAAGCGGACAACGGCTGGAAAGTCCAACAGTTTGTAGCGGCCTTTGGCGTCTTCGAGCAGACGCGGGTTGGCGGTGATGAAGGCGGGCGAGAAATTCCACGGGACGGTGGCATTGAAAAAGGCGTTGGAATCTGCCGCTCGTGCAGAGTCAAGCCACCCGTCGACGATGATGCGTGTTTCGGCTCCCACTTCGCTGACAGTGTCAGCCAATATCAGGCTGAGAGTCCGCTCGGGGTATTTCAATCCAAAAGCCTGTGCTACTTCGCCGCCGTAGGAGATGCCTGCGATGTGTGCTTTGTCAACGTTCAATGCTGTCAGCAATGCCGCGAGGTCGTCTGCGTGTATTTCCATGGAATATGGACTACCAGGATGTTCCGACTGTCCCTGTCCACGACAGTCGTATTGCAAAATGCGGTAATGTTGTGCCAACGTCTTGGTCTGAAACGCCCAACTTGTGGCCGCGTTCATGATGATGCCGTTGTTGAGGACCAACAGAGGGGCAGTCTCGGAACCGTGGAGTTCGTAGTAGAGTTCAACGCCGTTAGCATGGATTTTAGGCATAGTCGGAACATCCTGTGTGTTGTTAGGTTAACGCATCCTTGTTACAAGCCAGTTACAAAGCGAAAACATGTTTATCCGCTAATCCACGCGAATTTAAGAGCATCTTCGCGCCGATTGGCGAAGATTAGCGGATTCATGTTTCTACGCTTTGAAGGCTAAATAGGTCTTTTTTGTTTCGCCTTCGCCAAATTCAACGAAATCAACACTTAATGGCGTACCAATTTTTATCTCGGCAGGTTTGGATGCGTCCAGACCTGTGATGCGGGCGCTGATGCTCGTGCCTTCCTCAAGTTCGACAATGCCAGAGACGTAGGGATTCTTGCGGTCGAAGCCTTGTTCAGACATGAAGGTTGGACCCGTGTAGATGACCGTGAAGCCAGCGAGTTTTCCCTTGCCGCTGGTCTCGACCCATTCCATCTCTTCGCTGTGGCAGTTCGGGCAGATCGCGCGCGGAGGGGCGAAAGTT
The DNA here is from genome assembly GCA_020717985.1 of Herpetosiphon sp. Classification (GTDB taxonomy): domain Bacteria; phylum Chloroflexota; class Anaerolineae; order Anaerolineales; family Villigracilaceae; genus Villigracilis. The sequence continues at coordinate 8,958 of DYDH01000187.1, forward strand.
TTGCCGCATTTCGTGCAACGTGTTCCCATCAATTTATGCTCGGCAATGTATTGATTAAACGCCGCCGCT
>DYDH01000188.1 GCA_020717985.1 Herpetosiphon sp.
GGCAGTGCTGACTTTGGTGGCGGCGGCGGCGGTGGTGGGTCATCCTTCCCTGCGGATGCGCTACATGAACAAGGCGTCCAGGAGGGTACTGGGCTGGTTATCTTAACCTGGTAGTGGTCTCTTGTTCAAACAGAATAAATTCAATGTTAATAAACCTCCGAGTTCATCGTAGACTGAACCCGGAGGTTTGATATACTAAAAACATGATTAATATTCCCAAGCCCATACCGGGTTTTCAAACCCAAACCCTCGATGGCGAGGTTGTTTTATTGCATCCAACCAACGCCGCTATTTTGCACATCAACCAGACAGGGGCGCTTGTCTGGCAGTTATGCAACGGTGTCCGTTCTGTGCATGAGATCGTCTTATTGTTGGGCGACGCCTACCCGGAAGCACAGGAGCAAATTCAAACCGATGTGCCGCAAATCATCCAACAATTTGCCGCGCATGGCGCGCTCTTCAACGAGTAAAAAGGAACGTTCCGAAGGTTTGATCGAGAAATCTTGACCGGTTTCGCCAACCTTCACCCTGCGGGTACTTCGCGGAACGGTTTCAAAATGAGCGATATTCTTCCTGTTTCCTTCGGCGGACATACCCTGCGTGTTGCTTCTGATTCCCCGCAGATATTGCAAGCCTTCCAAACCCACCTGCGGCACTGCCCCGCGCAAGCCGATTCCGCGCCGATTGCCGAGTTTCAGGTTAATGCCGTCGAAACAGGATTCAACATCTCGGTGGACGGCGGCGTTTTGTTCCCCAGACTGAACTTTGATTTCACCCTGCAAACCCTGCTGACCGAAGTCATCTCGCGCCTGGTTGCCGTTTGCGAGCGCGGATTGGTGATCCACGCCGCCGCGCTGGCGCAGGATGGGAACGCGGTCATCCTCAGCGCACAGGGTGGCAGCGGCAAATCCACCCTCGCTGCCTGGCTCACTGCCGACGGTTTTCAATACCTCACAGATGAGGTGATTGAAATTCCGCTGGAAAGCGCTTCGACTTCGCTCAGCGCGAATACCTTCCCGCGCTCTGTCTTCCTCAAAAGCGGATCGGCATTTGTTTGGCAGAAACGACTCTCTCAAACTAATTCGCCCAATTTCCTGCGTTTCAGCGATGACGCCGCATGGATAGACCCGCAACTGTTCAACCCCATGCCGCCCGCCGCGCAATCCACTCCGCGGCTGTTGGTATTTCCGCGTTATGCGGCAGATTCCCCGCTCCAACCTCAAAAACTGACGACGGGCGAAACTCTCTTCCGCGTTCTGCAAAACGTTACCAACGCTCGCAACCTTCCCCGTCATGGACTTGATGCGGCGACCCGACTCGCCCAACAAGTCACAGCCTACAACCTTGTTTACTCCAACCTGGAACAAGCCAGCGAATGGGTGAAAGAGAAGTTAAAGGTTTGAAGGCGCTGCCCTGAGCCTGCCGAAGGGTTCAAAGTTGGGTAGCGCCGCACTTAAACATGGAGGCTTTGAATAGGCGCAGAAACTATCCGCTAATCCACGCTAATCGGCGCGAATTTGGGCTTTTATTCGCGAAAATTCGCGTGGATTGGCGGACAAAAACCAAACCACGCTTAGGCGTAGCCCTACCCAAAGTTGAAGGGTTGAAAGTTGTAAAGAAACCATATCCGTCGACTCGCTGACTCGCTGAATCACTGAATCTACCCCCATGCCCAGCATAGACCCCACCTACCGCCTGCTCGCCCTTTGCGCCCGCGCCGAGGGACATCCTATTTTTTACGAACAACTAAAAAATCAACTCCGCGATTTTACCGCCTGGCGCGAACTTCCCGCGCAAGCCGAACAACATGGCATGGCATCGCTCTTGTGGCATCACATTCAGCGGGCGGGCATTAACATTCCGCCCGAAACAAAACAGGCGCTCATCGGGCTTTACCTGCGCCACCGCATTTTCAATCAGGCACACACCCAGGTTTTGTTGGAGATCAACTCGCTCTTTGAAGCGGCGGGTATCCGTCCGCTGGTGCTCAAAGGGCTCGCGCTCGCCCATCAATACTATCCAGACCCCGCCCTGCGTCCCATCAGCGATATTGACCTCCTGCTCAATCAAGCCGATGTTTTACCTGCTTTGGATTTGCTGGCGGGCGCGGGATTCCGCGTCGATACCCCAACCTCCAAACTGCTTCCGAAAGAACTGACAGCGGATTCACCCCTGAGGGATGGACTCCGCGTCCACGTGGAACTGCATCATTTCGATCCCCGCAGCCGCTCGATCGTTGACCATTCACTCGACGATGAATTTATCGGGTTCGATGCCCCGCCGCAATCCATCGCGATTGGAGATGGCTCCGTTTACATGCCCGACCCAATGGACACCCTCGATTATTTATTCAGGCATTTCACGCGCCACCTGTTTGTATCCACCGATTCCAACCCTTTGCCGTCGAAATGGATCGCGGATGTTGTCAGCCTTGTCGAACATCACGCCGAAACAATGGATTGGGATTCCCTGCGCAAACAGGCCCCCGCCCTTTTGAATCGTCTCGAAGTGATTTACAGCCTCACCCCTCTGCCAGAGCGCCTTGCGGCAGTAATCCCCATCCGGCAAATTCAACCTCCCGATGGCGTTGGAAAGTATCCGCAAGGCTGGCCCCAGCAGGTCTATCCCGAATGGAAACGGATGGGAATCTTATACTACCTGCGGCGCACATTTGCCTCGCCGGCTTATATTCGGCATACATTTTCCGCTCCCTCGAACTGGTGGCTGCGCCTATATTACGGCATCAACGCCGATTCTGTTTTTTGGTACGGACAGGTTGCATACCGCATGCAAGTCCTCAAAATGATTCCGTGGAAATTCCTTCACAGAGCCTGATTTGCGCCGACGCCCGTACATCGGCGCAAAGTTTACCAAGCTGCTTAAGCTTGGATCAATGCACAAAAATTTGATATCCCCAGGGTTGGAGTTCGATTTTCGCCGTCGCAGAAAGTTCCACGGACTGTCCGCTCATGTACTCGGTGTACTTCCCATGAAAAAGGCTTTCCTCAAAGGTCACAGTTTGCGGCTCGGCAGAAAAATTGAAGACCGCAAAGACCTTATCTTTCTCATTCTGGCGCACGAAACTGAATACTTTTAATGGAGCGCTATTTGGCACATGGATCATCCGCGCCCCCCAATGGGCATTCCACAAGGCGGTATTCTTCTTTTTGAGCGCGAACAGTTTTTTATAAAGCGCGCCAATCGGATGTTCCTTCCATTCGATCGGGTCTTTGTCGAAGAAGGATAGACGTTTGCCCTCCCCCGCTTCCTGACCGTTGTAAAGCAGCGGCATTCCCTCGCTGACAGTTGAAAGCGCAATGACGGCTTCGGTGGCGCCGCCAAATTGCTCATATTGAGTCCCTTCCCAGGAATTTTTGTCGTGATTGCTGACGAAGAGCATCCGCATGATATCAAAGGGGTAGGCTTTCTCATTCCACGAATAATAAATGAACAGATGACTGACATTTCCTTCACCTTTGGCTATTTTCAGCATGGTATCGTACCAACTCCAGGCGTAGGTCATATCGAAGGCTTCAATGTGCAGGTCACGCGATTCCCATTCTGCCAGCATGAAGACCGGCTTGATCGCATCCAATTCTTTACGAAGAGTATTCCAAAAATCAGTCGGGACAAAGCCCGCCACATCACAGCGGTAGCCGTCTATATCTGCTTCCCGAATCCAAAACTGCATCACCGCCGATATATACTCGCGGACTTCCACCTTTGAGTAATCGAGGTCGATAATATCCGACCAGTCATACCAGGGCGTGGGGTGAAAATCGCCTTTCCAGTTGCGCGAAAACCAATCGGGATGTTCGCTGGCAAGGAGGCTGTCCCAAGCGGTATGGTTGGGGACAAAATCCAAAATGACATGCATCCCAAGATCGTGCGCGGCTTGAACAAAATGTTTCAGGTCGTCAAAATTTCCAAATTCAGGGTTAACGCTGTAATAATCCTTTACAGCATACGGACTTCCAAGCGCGCCTTTACGATTCTTTTGTCCGATCTCGTGAATGGGCATGAGCCAGAGAATGTCTGCGCCCAAATCTTTGAGACGAGGCAAGTGAGTCTCTGCGGCTTTGAATGTTCCCTCTTTTGTAAATTGGCGGGTATTGATCTGATAGATGACGGCGTTCCTGCTCCACTCGGGGTGGGTGAGCTTTACAAGCGGCGCTGGTGTGTAGGCTGACGGCATGGCAGTTTTTCCTTTGATTTGTGGTTTATCAATAAAACATGATGATTATAAGGGAATACGACTTCGGAATTGGGTTTGAAAATTATCTTTTGGCTCACTATTTTTATATCCCATTTTTCCTTAAAGGATTAGAATCCGTTGAAAAGGAGCCAAAATGAAAAAGTTTTCTGTTCTGTTGGCGCTTGCTCTTTTCCTTATTGCATTCAACTTAAAACCATCGACATTTATGTCTGAAGGCGGGATCAATTTAGATCAATCGCTGTCATCATTCATAAAGAGTCTATATTTTGAACAGGGGTTTCAGAGTGATTTGGATAAAAATAGTTCATCGCTGGTGCCCAATCCATTATCGTCCAGTGCTGCTGGCATAAAGTGGAACGAGGTTTCTTTCGACAATCTCGCTCCGCGCGGTACGAAAATGAAGGAATGCTGGAATGCGATGGGTATGGACGACCAAGGCCGTATCTACATCGGGTTCACCAGTTCCCGTACAGACGGGCGCGACGATTTCCCCGTCTTCCGCTATAACCCCAAAACGGGTGAAAGGCTCTTCCTGGGCAGTTTCCTTGATATTGTTGCGGCAGCCGATAATGCAAAAAAAGGGGAAAGCATTCCCAAAGGTCACACACGCATGGTCTTCGCCAATGGGCGGATGTATATGGGGTCACAGAGTTTTCATGATCTAAAAATGGAAATCGATTCCCTGCCGACCTATCGCGGCAGTCACCTATTCGCCTTCAACACCGCAGTCGGCGCTTTTAAGGATCTGAGTGCGGCGTTGCCGGGCGGCGTTGTAACCGCGCATGAGGGCATCCTCTCCCTCAACATCATGCCGGAGGAACACCTGCTGGTGGGTCTCGCCCATCCTTCCAGCGACATTATCCTTTACGATTACCAGGCGGAGAAACTTGTCAAAGTGGTTCCCGGCATTCCGTGGAAATTGGGCAACCCGCTCAGCCGTGAAGTGATCGTTGCTCCGAGCGGAAATATCTACATGTACCGGGGTACCGAGAATGTGGACCAACTTAATGAAACCCATTCTGTCTGGGTCTACAATATTCATAGCGGAGAAATGAAGGACACCGGTTTTCAAATGACCAAAGGGTTCTGGATCGGACAAACAAAAAAACGCGACGGCAGCAAGGTCTACATCAATACAGTGGGTGGGGAGTTATATGAGTTTGACATGGCCACAGAGACCTTTAAAGACCTGGGGTATGAATTACCAAAAACAGACAACCGGGTTATTAATTACAATTATGCCATTACGCTCTCTCCGGACGAGACGAAAATTTACTACGCGCCATCCATTATTCAAAAGGCCGGAGCCACTGCGGGTACTGGGAAGGTGGATAGCGGCGAACTGTATTACTACGACATTGCCAGCGGACAGGTGGTCTTTGTCCAAAAATTGCCGGTTGGGATCTACGCCAGCGCCGACTTGCGTGATTCACAGAACATCTACTTTGCCCATTTCGGCAGTGAGGCAAACATCTGGACGGGCAGCCCCAGACTCTTTATTCTGCGCGTCCCTTCAGAACCAGTCGTCACCTTCTCCAAAATGGATTTGTATGCCAATATCGAAACGATCGGCGTAACCGTGAGCGGCGCCAACCTGCCAAAGACCGCAAAAGTGATGGTTCAACGGCAGGGCGAAACTGTCTGGCAGGCTGGCCATCAACTCTTGCGGATTGACGAAGGCCGTCTTGTCGGTAGTTTGTTTGGGCTTTCTCCATCCATGGCGTACAATATTAAGGTTATTGATGGAACGACCGAAATACGCGGTTCAATCACTACCCAGCCGGAAGAACTTCAATTTACGCCTGCAACTGTTTTGTATGTGGATGATGACGCAACAACCGGCGGTGATGGTTCAAAGTCAAAACCGTTCAAGACCATACAGGAAGGGATAAACCGCGCCGTCGCGGGTACGCAAGTACTGGTTGCCGATGGCGTTTATCACGAGGCAGTTTCATTCCCTGCGTCGGGTACTGCCGGTAAGTGGATTCAGGTCAAGGCACAGGGCAGCGGCGCGATCCTTGACGGTTCAAAGACTCTCAGCGGGACGAAGGTTTGGACGCTGTATAAAAAGGGCGTATGGGTTACCACCATCTCGCCATCCGTCAAATATCTGGCACGTGACGGACAGCGCTATTATATGTACGATAACCTGACAGAGTTGGTGGAGGGGCGCGGGCATAATAAAGTGGCGATGAACGAGGGTTGGTATATGACGCCCAACAGTAACAAGCTCTATGTCCGCAGTTTGGATGACCCTTCCAAACACACATGGCAGGCGCCATATCTCAACCATGCCATTGATGCCAATGAACGCAATTGGATCTGGATCGAAGGATTTGAAATTCGATACTATGGCACGACGGATAGCTGCGGCATTTGTGTGAAAAACTCCTCGCATGTGGTGATCCGAAAGAATAAAATTCACAACCTGCAACTTGGCATATTCATTAATTGGACTGGCAATGAAGATCAAGGGAACGATACCCGCATCGAACATAACGAAATTTACGACCCGCCGGTTAATGAGTGGCCTTGGAAGGCGGTCAAAGCAACTTCGATGGAAGGCACCGCAATCGTTGTCAGGGGTCACATTGGAGCGATTGTGCGCGGCAATGAAATCCATAATTTCTTCAATGGAATCTACACTGGGTCATCGGCCGCATTGGAGAATCCAGGAGTTGCTTTTGATGCCGATATATATAACAACAACATTCATCATATCAGCGATGACGCGCTCGAACCTGAAGGCGCCTGTATCAATCAGCGTTTTCGGAATAACACCATTGATACGGTGCTGGTAGGCATCTCTCTGGCTCCTGTTACTCAGGGACCAACCTGGGTATTGCGCTCGTCGTTCACCAATTACACCGGCTCCAGCATCAAATGGGATTTAAAATCCGATGGCGTTGTATTGATCTATCACAACACGAATTGGACCAATGTGAAGGACCTGAATGCAATGAGCATGATCCATCCGGTATATAACTCGGTGATGCGGAACAATATTTTCCAGGGCAACGGATTTGCGTTCGAAGAACCTTTCACCGGTTCCACAGGGCATGACTGGAATAATGACAACTGGTACACCACGCGCGGACCGAGCGTGCCCCATTTCAAATGGGAGAATGTCTCCTATAACACCATCGCAGAGTTATGTTCGGTGACCAGACTTGAATGTAACGGATATGAAGGTGCGCCGGGGTTGGTCAATCCAAACGGCGGGGATTTCACGCTTCTTCCATCAAGCCCGAATGTGGATCGAGGTGTCGCGATCCCTGGCATCAATGACGATTTCACAGGCAATGCGCCGGATATTGGGGCGTACGAATCTGGGTTTGACCTGCCCCCTGCGGTTGTATCGCTCGTGCGCGCGGATGCGAATCCCACCAATGCCGCCAGCATTAATTTCAAGGTCACTTTTTCCGAGTCTGTGAGCGGCGTGGACGCAAGTGACTTTATTTTGACTGCAAGCGGTGATCTTACGGGCGCATCCGTAAAGAATGTGAATGGGTCGGGTAATGTTTACACCGTTTCAGTGGACACGGGCAGTAAGGATGGCGCCATCGGTCTGAATGTTCGAGATGATGACAGCATTGTAGATGCGGCAGGCAGTTCACTGGGTGGGGCAGGTCTCGACAATGGGAATTTCACATCGGGCGAAATATATACCGTTATTAAATCCACTCACATAGACATCCTCTCCGCCAGCTTTACATCCAATAAAACGAACGATGGCTGGGTCATCGAATCAGGTGAAAACACGAACAAGGGCGGCGGCGTAAATTCCACCACTGCCACGTTCTATCTTGGTGACAATGCCGAAGACCGCCAGTTCCGGACCATCCTCGATTTCAACACTTCCACCCTGCCCGATACTGCCGTAATCACCAGCGCCGCGCTCAAAATAAAGAAGTTAAGTGTCACTGGCACTGACCCATTCACCACCCATCAGAACGTTTTGGTGGACATCAACAATGGACCATTTGGCGGCAACGCGCTACAAGAGGCGGACTTTCAGTCCATGGCCAGCATGGATTCGGCAGGCACGATGCTCAACACGCCTGTTGATAACTGGTTCTCTTCGGCATTGGACAAAAACGCTTTGCGGTACATTAACGCGACAGGCGCGACACAATTCCGCCTGCGATTCCAGGTTGACGACAATGATGATCTGGGAGCGGACACCATCAAATTCCACAGTGGGGACAGCGCAACACTTGACTACCGCCCTGTGTTGCAGATCGAATATTACGTGCCATAGCTGTGTGTTTTTGCTTGATAAAAAAATTCCGAAGTCGAAAGGCTTCGGAATTTTTTTATGCCATGATCTGACAGTTTTTTTTAGAAACACCATCCAGACTCAATAGTCAGCTAGTAGTAGCGCGTATGAATTTTCCCGTTCTTCGTAGGTCTCTCTTGCCTTTTGTACCGCTTCTGAATTTTTCTCAGCCCATGTGCCGAGCATGGATATGGGTTCCATCAATTCTTTGCCAATTGGGGTGAGGGTGTATTCCACCATTGGCGGGACGACGGGGTACACCTTGCGATTGATGATTCCATTTTGTTCGAGTTTGCGTAAAGTCTGCGCCAGCATTTTCTTTGAGATGCCGCCGATCTCGCGCAACATGCGGTTGTGACGGTTGATTCCACGCGCGATGGAAACGAGCACCAGCGTCGCCCATTTATCGGCGATGATCTCAAGGGTTTGGCGCGAGGGGCACATTTCATTTAATACATTGGGTGGATATTTCGTTGGCATGGTTACCTTTGGGT
>DYDH01000189.1 GCA_020717985.1 Herpetosiphon sp.
CGATAGGTTTTCGACAGAAATAACAACATTCATTCAATACCCATGAAAATTTATTAAGCACGATAAAATCATTCAAGGAACCCGTGTGTTCATTATTTTTACATCGCAAAATTGTTTTGTCTGTGAGCACCCAAAGGTCGCCCGTCTTCAATGTTTCCGTTTTTGCCGATTACGCCCAGTACCTTGCCCTGCTCCACCGAAAAACTGACATCGCGCAAAACCCACCGTTCTTCGCCATTGCGATTGCCATGGTCTTTATCGCCAATATGAAGCATGGGATTGGCTTTGCCGCGTAATTTAGCCCGCCAGATTTCCATGTCATGCAAGAAGGTCCTTGTGCCTATCTGTCCCAAGCGATAGATTTTGGAGAGATGTTCGACGGATATGATCTTCAGGTTTTTTGACATAACCCCAAATTTATCCATTGCCATATATAAAAACTGTTATCACTTTCTCCGACATAAAACCGCTTTTGTTCGGCGCGCACCATTTCCGGGATCAGCCACCGCTGGTTTTGTAAACCTATTTCAATCTGTTCTTCAGCCCATGGGCGCAATATGCCGCGCAGCCATTCGCGCTGGGGCGTTTGAAGAGGACGTTTAGGAGCTTCGGTTACACTGGCTGGCAGGCGGGACTTGATTAACTGGCGCAAGAATAATTTTCCGGCGGTCGGGTTGATTTTACGTTGCTGGGGTTGGCGCAGCGCCAACTCTACCAACCGATGGTCAAGAAATGGTTCGCGTAACTCGGTGGAAGCGCGCATGGAGATGCGGTCATTGAAACGCAATGCGCGCGGAATTTTTGTATGGCACAGGTCGCGGTATTGCATGTTGGAGAGATTATCATGGAAGGGTTGGGCAGGCTGGAAAGGTCTTGCAAGACGAGCAAATTCTGGGTTCAAACACTCAGGACGGACAAATGATTCATTGATGCCCTGTACGATGGGGGTGGCATTGTTTAAATTTCCACGGTAATAACTATACCCCGCCCATTGTTCATCCATTCCCTGTCCATCCAACAACACAATCACGCCTTTGGAACGGGCGATTTCGAATAAGCGGGCGTATGCCAAAGTAGGTAATCCACCAAAAGGCTCATCCTGCAACTGCTGGACCGAACGAGCCAGAGAAGGGACCTCCTCCGGGTGGAGTTCACAAAGTATAAGGGGATGATGGGTGCTGGCGAGCATCTTTTCCACCCAGGGAGTCTCATCATAATTTGGATCACCGGTTACAAAAGTAAAAGCTGCCACATCGCTCTGTGCCCCCTGGATTTGCTGGACAAGGTAAAGCAGGGTGGAAGAATCCAAACCGCCGCTTAAATTGATTCCCACTGGGACATCAGAACGAAAGCGCATGCGTACGCTATCTTCCAACAGAGCCAGATATTCTTTCTCGACATCTTCATGGGAGCGTAGATCGCTGCCCGGCTCAATTCGTTCTGCCAAATCGTACCAGCAACGTTCATTTATCTGACCATTCTGCCATGTAAGACAATGACCACCGGGTAATGCCTGAATACCTTCCCAAAACGTGAAAGAGGAATGGTCATGCAAACCGGTGGTCAAATACGTAGCCCACGTCTGGGTATCTGGTTGGCTGAAGAAACCTGCCTCCCGGATGGCTTTGATCTCACTGGCGATATATAGAACGCCACCTGACTGGGCGTAATAGAGCGGTTTTACGCCGAAGCGGTCGCGCGCGGCAAACAAAAGTTGTTCCTGTTCATCCCAGAGTAGAAAAGCAAACATCCCAATAAAATGATCCATACATGCTTCTCCCCAACGCTCATATGCAGCCAGAATCACCTCAGTGTCTGAGTGACCGTGATAGGGGTAGTCAGTTAATTCAGATTTGAGTTCCAAATAGTTATATATTTCGCCATTGAAAACCAACCAGAATCGTCCCGAGACATCACACATCGGTTGCGCACCACTATTTGAAAGATCAATGATACTTAAGCGATTATGACCCAATGATGCAGATCCATTTGGGCTGAAGAATGATCCGTTTGCATCTGGTCCACGATGATGCTGAATAGCCATCATCTTATCCATGACTGATTTTTCTATCTTTGTCCCAAAAATTCCGCAAATACCGCACATGTCAAAGCCTTGCTGCCTCTATCGGAAAAATATAAAGCGTTGCCCGCCCATGTCTTGAGCGCTCCGCAAAATTACTCTCGTCCAATGCTAACGCACCTTCTGCGAGGGTCCCTTTTCGCAAACAAGGTGCAATTGCAAATTTTTTCTCGTTCCATACTTTCTCTTTTTTCAAAAATCAACCAGGACCTATACCGAATTGGAGCATAATAGATTCAGCCTGATCCCAATCTTCCAGTGTGTCTATGTTAAGCGCATTGAAACCATTCAATAAATAACCGACCACTTTCTCACCGTAAATACTGTTTTGCCCTATAATGACGGAACAACGGATGACATATACCGAACCTTCACGATGATAGGCAAGTGGAAGGGCTTGCCTTCTTGGAATCGGGTCTTTTTCACCCGTGCTAAGCTGCATGAAACCCTGGTCGTTTTTAAAATAAACCCAATGGGGATTATATTTATCAGGAACAGATTCCATTGTCACGACGCAATCCGCCTGAGATTGTTCAAATAATTTAATACACCCATCAATGGTCTCGGCGGTCCGAAGTGGGGAGGTGGGCTGCAACAAGCAAACAGCGTCAAATTTGTCCCCAGTATTTTCCAGCCAATACAGCGCGTGTTGAATAACAGGCAAGGTTGGGGTAGAGTCTTGGGCAAGCTCCATTGGACGCAAGAACGGGACGTCCAAACCACAATTTTTGCCTACTTCTGCTATTTCTGCATCTTCCGTAGTAAGAACTACGCGAGACAATTGACGAGAGTCAAGGGCTGCTTCGGCTGTATACTGCAACAAGGGTTTCCCAGCCAGTAATCGAATATTTTTTCGGGGAACTCCCTTTGAGCCTCCGCGTGCGGGAATCAACCCGAGTATACGCATCAGTATGTTAACCTTTTTTGGAAGTGCAATGGGACTTCAGCAAGTACTTGGGCTATCCTCTCGCCAGCCTTTCCATTTCCGTAAATTGGATCAAAAGGATAGTGACCGTTGCTCAAGTGGCGACGGATGGCTGAGGAGATTTCGGAGCGCTCATGGACTACATCGATCACATTCCTGCCACGTTCCCTTCCCTGTTCCCGGCTGCCAATGTTGACCGCTGGTATACCCAGGAAAGAACACTCTCGAATCGCAACACTTGAATTCCCAATAATGCAGCGCGAGTTGTAGAGCAGCTTTAAGAAATCGTCCGGAAGCATATTCTTAAAAAATCGCATATTCTCCGGTCGCTCAATTTCGCGGAAGGAACGAATGCCGCGGGAAGTACCATCCGAACCAGCATCTACATTTGGCCAAAACCAGAAGGTGGGCAAACCGATTTCCTTTACAGCATACAAGGTTTCTGTAACCTGACGGCGGGCTACTTCATGTTCGGTGGTGACGGGATGTTGTAAGCCAACCAAGTATCCGCAGCTGATATCAAAGGTCTTGCCGACGCCGCCATATTTCTCGAAGGGATCAAAATCCAATTCCGGGTTCTCAAGTACTTTTGCTGCAATATCGATTGATGGGCAGCCAGTAACAATAACGCTGGAGGGTTCTTCTCCCATCCGGATCACACGCTCGGCTGCCTTCTGATTGGACACCAAGTGCAAGTCGGCCAGTTTGGTGATCGCATGGCGAACTTTTTCATCAATGGATCCGGTTACTTCACCACCCTGAACGTGTACGAGTGGAATATTCATATAGGAGGCTGTAATTGCAGTAGCCATTGTTTCAAACCGGTCGGCAATGGTCACAACCGCATCCGGTTTAAGTTTGTCGAAGACAGTAGATAGCTCAACAATGCCCAATCCGGTGGACTTAGCCGACGTAACAAGATTCTCCCCTTCCAAGATCATATACACTTGTTCGGCAACAGCGAATCCATCCGCTTCCATGGTGTCAACCACCCGCCCGTAATTATCGAGCAACGCCGATGCTGCGGCAACCAAATGGAGCTCAAGAGCAGGATGAGCTTGAATGGCTTTCAAAGCAGTTTTGATCCGGCTGTAACTCGGGCGTGCTGTGACGACAACACAAATTTTCCGCTTATTCAAGGTCAGATTCCCTGATTTGAATATCTTTGGATAGGTCATTGCGCAGTCTTCGACCAATCAACAATGCCAATTTTTCGGCGGGTAGACCAGTTCCAGGTTTTTTAAGCGCCAACATATCTTCTGTAATGATTGTCCCAGCATTCAGGTTGCGCCGAACCACGATACTTTTAGTAAAGAGATTGCGCATTGGCTCAAGATTTTCAGCAACTTCACCTTTATTTATTGGAGTTGCCAGGGCACGTTCGATGAAGTGAACCCCTTCTACAAGCTGCTTTAATTCCCCCGTAGTAATCGAAGCGACTACATCAGGTCCAAATGTCTCCCGGCTGAAAGTCACGTGAACTTCAATAACAGAAGCACCCAGACTAGCGGCTGCCAGTCCGGCATATATGGTTCCCGTGTGATCTGAAATACCCACTGGACACCCATACCGCTCTCGAAAAAACGAGAGCATGTTCAACCCCAATTTTTCGGGAGGAGTAGGATACATGGAGGTGCATTGCAAAACAGCGAATTCATTTCCGACCTTCCTGATATGTGCAACCAATTGATCTGTTTCAGCCACTGGGCTCATCCCTGTTGAAAGCAGGGTGGGCAACCTGGTTGCAAGCATCATATCGAGAAGTTGCCAATTGGTTACCTCGCCAGATGCCACTTTCCATGCGGCTACGCCAATGCGGGAAAGGAGTTCCAGAGCTTCCGGTGAAAAAGGTGAACTTAAAAAAATCAATCCGCGTTCATCTGCATGTTGTTTTAGTCCAACCCACTGTTCCTCGGTGAATTCCATACGCTTCCAGTAATCGTATCGGGAAGCGTCCTGTTGGCTGAATTTCACCCGCCAAGGCTCAAGCGGCGTACTTTCGGCTTCAGCGATATGAGTTTGAAATTTGACCGCATCAGCACCGGCTCGGGCAATGGAATCGATATAGGCATGTGCCATTCCAAGGCTGCCATCGTGAGCTTGAGCGATCTCACCAATGATGATGCTTTTATTAGGAACAAAAAATACCGATTCTTCGTTCATCCTATTTCCTGTGGTTACACTTTATCCGTAGATGTCTACTCATCACGATTGCGCTGCCATTTGAATATACACATTTAGATTAGATTCTTGTCCACATCGCCAACACCCACTCAATTTGAATATAAAAGAAAATAAAACTGGATAATATGAAAATACCTTTTTTCCCACCAGGGGGCAATAATGGCATTGGAGCACCTTTTTGTCTGGACTCCAGCCATTTTTCTACAAAGAGCATCGCGGGGATGCCAAATAAGGGAACAACCGGGAAATGATAGGCGGGATGGGAAAGTGAAATCCAATACGGAATGGCATAACACATTGCAATAAAAAGTAGTAAAACCACGTCCTGCATCTGACTTGACGTCAAATGTGGATCAAAAAAGGAACGTATGGCAACCATCATGATTACACAATAAAAGGAAGCATCAAGAAAGAGAACCGCCAAACCCAATAATTTATTTACCGAATAACTTTTGATCAACGCAGAGCCGGCAAATGTGTCGAATGCAAAATAAGTACGGATCCTGCTAGTCGTCCGGATAATAAACAGGTCGGGACGGGATACGATATGTTCCAAGGCAGCTTGAATAAATAACTCATCCTGCTTTTCGGGCGGATTGCGTTTAATGTCCAACAGCATCTCCCTGAACGCAATGGGAACCTCAGGCTCCCATTCTCTGTGAGAGCCAAGCCACCAGGTTTTATATAACGGAGTATAAGGATTGTTCCCAATGAAAAAATTGACAGAATTCGACTCATTAACTGCCACCCATCTCCCGGTCATTTGATTGACTTTGACGATCCACAGGGAAACCACTGCGATGGTAATAAATAAGAGCATCAAGGAACGTCCAAGATTTTTCGTTTTGACAAACATATAAAACGGGATCAATGCTGCGATGAGAATACTGCTCGCCCTTGTCAAAACCAGTATAGCCAGGATTATTCCCAGCAGTATCAAATACAACCAGTGAAATTTCTTTTTTAGCCGTATCACCAAATACGCCGCCACAACCAGGCAAGTGGCAGCTGGCAATTGCGTAAATGGCTCCACTGAAAAGTAAATAAAAGCCGGAAAAATTGAAAAAAACAAAACAACCAGGTTTCCCGCTCTACTTGTTGATATTTCCTTTGTCAGCAAAAAAATTGCAACTGAGAATATCAGATAAAGGAGAAGCATTGATGCTCTGTCGATAATTTTCGATATCCCAAACAGATGATAAAAAAATGAGATGAAGTAGGGAAGCGCCGGCGGCCAAAACGGGGAAAAATCCTTGCCGCTAAAAAGTTGCAAAGCCATATAATGATATTCACGTGCATCACTCACCAACGGCAATCGAACAAAAAACATTAACGTAATAATTCTTACTACAAGTCCGAACCCGATCAGGACAAAAGTGGTGGAACCTGATTTCATCAAATCCAAGCCAGTTTGGATTGTGCTTTTCATACGTCACCAAATCTTATTCGCAGATCATAAACGGCAAGCCACTCGTTAAACACATGCAATCATTAGCGAAAGTTCACATGCCATTCTGGCACACACTGTGAATTTTTATGTTTTCAACAGAAATGATTGTTGTCATACCGTATCCATAAACGTCTGCTCGACGCGGTTAAAGATGATACTGCCAATGATAACCACCACCAGCATAAAACCAAAACTGTACAACAGGGAGTTGAGGTTGACGGTCCCAGCGCCAAGGAACGCAAAACGAAAAGCTTCAATAACCGGCGTCATCGGATTAACGAGAATGATCCACTGGAAGCGTTCGGGAATGGACGAGACCGGGTAAATGACCGGCGTGGCGTACATCAGCAATTGCACACCGAATTGCACCAGGAAGCGCAAGTCGCGATATTTGGTAGTCAATGAGGAAATGATGATGCCGAAGCCGAGGCCAAGTCCGGCCATCATCAGCATCAGGATCGGGGAGAGCGCGATCCATAACCAGTTCGGCTGAATGGATGTGCCGCGCAAGAAGAAGTACAGCACGAAGACCAGGAACATGGCAAACTGGATCAGGAAAGTGATCAGGTTGGAAAACAGGATGGAAACCGGCACCGCCAGACGCGGGAAGTAGACCTTGCCGAACAGGTTGGCATTTTGCACAAAGGTCTCGCTGGTTTTGGTCAGACAACTGGCAAAGTAAGACCATACAACAGTGCCAGACATGTAGAACAGAAACTGCGGAAGTCCATCTGTGGGCAGGCTGGCGATGTTGCCGAAGATAACCGTGAAAGTAATCGTGGTCAACAACGGCTGGATGAGGTACCAAAGAGGACCGAGGATGGTCTGTTTGTAAACCGAGATGAAATCACGGCGCACGAAGAGCATTACAAGGTCTTTGTAACGCCATAGCTCACCCAGGCGCAGGTCAAGCAGGTTGCGCTGAGGCTCGATTACCATGTCCCAGTTATCATCTTGCGTTGGAGATATTTTTTGCAAATTTATCGTCATGAAGAAATCACCTGGTTTTTTTCAAGCGTCCGCCCTTCCGACATGGTTTGCATGTCAGAAAAATTTACAAACTTGTGTGGTTCATGTTACCAATAAGACCGCAATGGCGCGTGGCGCCATATTGACCAACCAAGGCTTGATGTATACTCCAATAAAACTGATAATAATAGTAATAAATGTCATGTAATCGGCACTGATTTATCAAAGTAGATGAGGAAAGAAGCACCTTGCAAATTATCTTACTTCCTATTTCGGATTAATACCTGATGTTTTGCAGGTTCACTCCTAAAACAGGCTTGAATTACCGCAACCTGTAGGACGTTTTGCGTAAAGTAAGTTTAGTCATGTTTCCGCTCAGAAAAGTTGACGTTTCTCCTTCCGCTCAAGCAGGTTTGCCGGGACTTCCAGTTTGGCGGCTCGTCCCTGGAGCAATTTCAACAGCACGCGCACGCGCTCACTGCCAGCCAGACGCACGTCGAAAATAGCCTCATAGCCCGCAAACGGCCCGCTTTGGATCTCGACCAAGTCACCCTGTTTCAGGTCATGGAGCAATTCTCCACCCGCGGCATTGATTTTTTCAAGCAGAGATCGAATTCCCTTGATGGCGGCCTCCGGTATCTGTGCGGGAATTCCATCGAAGGCAAGCAAACCCAGGGAGAATGGTACCCAATGAAACTCAGAAAATCCCACCTGCTCCATATTGATATGCACAAATAAATAGCCGGGGAAATAGGGGCGCACAGTCCGACTACGCGGGTTGACCGGCCGCACATGTAGACAAGGATAAAAGACATCCAGTCCACGCGCCAGGAGCTGGCTGGAAAGAGACTCCTCCTTTTGCGGTTTGCTGCGCAGAACATACCAAGACGCCTGGGTTGGCGTTTGGTTTATGGTTTCAGAATTTGCGACGGCAGAAGCGCTGAGCATTCGATGTTTATACCTTTTCCAATGGCATGGACTGTCTTGTGGGTGTGGTCATGCAGGCTTAAGTGGCATAAGTTCTGTTTCATGGCGGATCCAGTCGTCAATCATTGTTTTCTTGAAGCGCCATGATTTCCCGACCCGAAAGGCCGGAAAACAGCCTGTCTTTGCCAGACGATAAACTTTTGCCTCACTCAGACGAAGATAAACAGCAAGTTCGTGAACAGTCATGATCCCACCCGCAATATTTACGTCTTTTTGTTTTTTCATGCAGCCCTCTATCGGTTCCATCGTGATAAGGAAAACAAAATTCATGCACAAGATAATTTTGCGCCATAAATTATCAGTGAGTCTACTGCAAAGACCCTTTTTACCGCGAAGC
>DYDH01000513.1 GCA_020717985.1 Herpetosiphon sp.
CTCTTTCCACGATTTATTGAGATGATACATTTCTTGCCGTAAATCGAGGCTAAAACAGCAGCTACAAGAACTTATTAAACAGCCTCTAAGCTAGACTTTGTCCATTTGGATATTAACAAAAAACAGGGTAAGCTAAGGTAAACGCTCGACTCAAGAGGTAACCAATGCTGACCCTGCAGGCAGAATATATCACGATACTTGGAGCCTTTGCGAGGCTGTTCTCGAAGCGCATTTGGGAACATGTCAAAATATTGCTGATAGGTGCAATCCTTTCTCCAGCAGAACGAACCGTTACAGCAGCGTTGCGCATAATGGGTTTGAGTGACGAAAAACATTTTGGAAATTATCATCGTGTTCTCAATCGTGCGGTATGGTCAAGCTTGGAGGCAAGCCATATTTTGTTGGGATTATTGATAAATGCCTTTGCAGGTAGTGGTCCAATCATAATGGGATTGGACGATACAATTGAACGTCGTCGTGGGGCGAAAATCAAAGCGAAAGGAATATACCGTGATCCAGTACGCTCCAGTCACAGCCACTTTGTGAAAGCCAGTGGATTGCGTTGGCTGAGTTTGATGTTACTGACGCCTATTCCATGGGCGAAACGAGTTTGGGGGTTGCCGTTTCTGACCGTCCTGGCTCCTTCGGAAAGATATTACAAGGACAAGACTCGCAAACATAAGAAACTCACCGAATGGGCGTACCAGATGGTCTTGCAAGTACGCCGCTGGCTTCCCAAACGCCTCTTGGTGGTCGTGGCAGACAGTAGTTTTGCCGTCATAGACCTGCTTTGGCAGTTGCGCCAGTTGAAAAATCCGATTTGTATGATTACACGCTTTCGCCTGGACGCTGCTTTGTACGAGCCAGTGGAACCTGAACCAGGAAAAATGGGACGTCCGCGCAAGAAAGGCAAACGCCTGCCAACCCTAGAAAAAATTGCGGAAGATAAACTGACGCGTTGGAAACGTCTCACGGTACAAGAATGGTATGGAGAGAAAAAGCGTGACATCGAAATCACATCCAATACTGCCATCTGGTTTCATAGCGGGAAACCAGCATTGCCAATTCGCTGGGTCATTGTGCGTGACCCAAAGAACATATTCAAAACACAGGCTTTATTATGCACGGACATCAATGTCTCAGCAGAGCAAATCATTGCATGGTTCGTCCGTCGTTGGCAAGTCGAAGTTACCTTTCATGAAGTTCGTACTCATTTAGGAGTAGAGACACAAAGACAATGGGCTGATCTGTCTATCTTGAGGATTACGCCTGCCTTGCTGGGTTTGTTTTCCATAGTAACCTTGCTTGCAAACTTGCATGCTCAGAAACAGAAACTGCCTGTTCAGCAAGCGGCGTGGTACATCAAGAAATTGCCTACCTTTTCGGATGCCCTGAGAATTGTCAAACAAACTTTATGCTCTCATCGTTATTTTCGAACATCGCAGTTTTATGATGAAATCCGAAAAGTACCGCGCCTTCGCTCAAACTACCGCTACTCTCGCTCTACTCGTACCTTTTTACAGGCACCAAATGGATAAAGTCTAGCTTCGAGGTAGGTTTTTAAGTCAGCCAAAGAT
>DYDH01000190.1 GCA_020717985.1 Herpetosiphon sp.
TGGAAATGACGGCCGTCAACCAGGGCAGGTTCAAAACATGGTGATAATTGTAATGCACTTCGACCACCAGCACGCCCGCGCTGGGCGCTCCGCAAACACGGGTGTTCAGAATATCCTGGCTTGTGAAAGCGGATGGATAATTGCCAGTGGCGCTGGTCCAGGTGGGGAATAGATGAAAGGGACAACCGGCGGAGGGGCTGGGACAGGTGGCGGCATTACGCCAGTTGATAACTCTATTTCCGGTAGCGGTGTAGTCAGCGCCGTAGACCGTGACGATCACATCATCGGTTGCCGGGTTAAGTATGATCCTGCGTCCCACATAGGATGCGTCGTCAAGTCTCGGGTCCAAACTCCTTTGCACATCGTACGCTGCCTGGTAGTAAAAAAAATCCGCCCCGTAAGGATTATTTGTAATATTGTGATCCCAAACGAACGGGTCGCCGCCGCTCCAAAGGCGCGCGGAGTCGCGTGTGGCATCCACCAATGAAAGATAAAAATTTAATATAAAACCGAACTCTATCATGCCGGTAAACAACATGATCAGCACCGGAAAGGCAATTGCAACTTCAACCAAACTCTGTCCCCAGGGTTTGCGTTTGCTCGATTTTCGCGGCGGGTTGGTTTTTACAAATAATGAAAGTGTTCTTTGCAACGCCTTTTGCATCTCATCCTCAAACAATAATAAATCAGTTACCTTACGCGGAACGTCCCGAAGGTTTTGATGGAAGGCAAGCCTAAATTACGGCAACCTTCGGGACGGTGCGTAACATCAGTAAATCAGTTAAAGACCTGACAGGTTTTCGAAGTTATTTTTGAAAAGTAAACCATCTGCTGAAA
Source organism: Herpetosiphon sp. (assembly GCA_020717985.1). Lineage (GTDB taxonomy): Bacteria > Chloroflexota > Anaerolineae > Anaerolineales > Villigracilaceae > Villigracilis. The sequence goes on from DYDH01000190.1 coordinate 838, forward strand.
CCCGTCAGGTCTAATGTCAGGTTTCATGTCAGGTCTGATACTCAAATCATTCTATGTGCTGCCGGTTACAGGAGAAATCCGACATAGGTACCGGCGCGCGGGCGGCCATTTGGCTGTAATGAAGAAGGTGGGGATTATTGAAGTGTGATGGAGTTCGCCGGTTATTAAAGTTTAAATAATTATATACCATCGCGCGGGCAAATGGAACTATATAACGTACCTGTAACGCTATCAAATCTGTAAGAATTTGATTGACAATATCACATTGAAAATTAGACCTTTTGCAGTATCTTCTCAAAAAAGAGGGGAAACGTCCCGAAGGTTTGAGCGGTTCAACCAGTTTTTCGAGGAAACCTTCGGGACAGTGTGTTCTTATCCCCAAAATATTGAGAAGATACCTTTTGCATAAGTATTTTTTTCGTCCACTAATCTTCGATCATCTGTGCGAAATGTTCAAAAAATTCACGCAGATGAGCGTGAATTCGCGGATAAAGTTTTTCGTGAAAACCAGCCCGCTACTTTTGCAAGAGGTCAATTGCTTCGGGTTACAAAATCATGCATCCACAATGACAGGATGCTCATTACTGGCTGAGAAACACTTCCGGCATCTTATATGCGTCGTAATTATCCTCGTCTTTATACTTGATGGCAATGACATCCTGCCCGGTCACTTCAATATAACGTCCAATGATCTGGCTGTGAAAACCGTAGTCCGAATCCATTCCGTTGAGTGTAATATCCGCGCCCGGAGCCAGGATGGTGCCTTTGAATTTGGAATCAACATTGCCGTTCAAGGCGATGCGCTGTTGGTTTTGGAGGGGCATGTAGATCAGCAATCCTTTTTCAGTCCCGCTTCTGGGCGCTTCCAATTGAACGCTGGCATTGCCGCTGACTGTAAATTTCCCATTCTCGATGATCAGAAGCACATTATCGCCGCCCAGCGTGGTGCCACCTTCGATCAACACATCGCCGCTGATGCAGTATGTGCCGGCTTCCAGGTGGTTAACCCCGATGGGGGGGAAATCCTCTGCGCCATCCCACTTGCCGGCGGTCATGCTTGTGCCTGTCAATTCGTCCACAACGGCGTCGGTTGCGCAGCCCAGGTTGGGCATTTGGTACGCGGGAGGGTAGGCGATGGGGACTGCCGAGGTTTGCACAGGAGATGGGCTGATGAGTTCCGGCTTTAGTATGTCCGCGCCGCCGACCACTGTGATCGGGCTTGTGTCCTGGATGCGGATACTGCCGCTGCCATACTCTTTGAAAGCGCACTCGGTGTTATCTGAATTGACGAAGATCCCTCCGCCCGTCAGGCTGAGCGTAGCCTCGTCGTGGATCGAGAATGCTTTTCTATGTGCATCCTCGCACCCGCTATGCGGGGCCAGGCTCACCAGCGCGTAGCCGCCGAACATTTCTCCATATTCAGCGGGCTTTGTCCGCGTTACAGCGCGGGCCACATTAGTGACCTGCGGAATGCCGATCACCGGCCCGAAATAAGTATCAAGGTGTGAGGTAATGATCACTTCGATGTATTCGGAGTTTCCCACGTAGGGACCGCTGAGCGGCGGGGTGTTCATCTCAATGATACTTGAGACTCCGTCATTGTCATATCCATTCGCGTAGGCAGTGGCAAGCGCCGCACTGCGCCAATCACCGCCTTCGATGCGGGTCAGTGCGGCGGTCAGCGCGGCGGCAGATGCGGCAGTTTCTGTCCTGCGGCGATCCACCAGCGCATTTCCGCCGTCAATCGCCAGCGAGGTCATGCCGATCAACCCGATGATCGAGAAGACGACGATGATGATCGCCTGTCCGCGCTCGCCTTTTTTGTGCCTTGGGTGTTTTTGGGGGAAGTGGATCATGGGGGGCATGGGGGTTGAAGAATAATGTTGGTGGCGGTCCCCTTTAACGGGATCGTCCTTGAGCCAATCACCTGTCCAACGAATGGCATGAGTATCGGGTATTTATAAGATACGTTGACCTGTATGCTGTTGGCTATGCCGTTGTGCGCGCCCTGGCAAAAATTTCCCAACGCCCGCACGTTCACTTTGATCTGCTCTGTGTCTCTCAACCGCAGGGGAGATGCGAACACAACATCATTTGCGCGCGGTGAAATATTGCGGGCGCGGTTTTCTATCTCGGCAATATTCGATGGGTTGAATGAGCCGTAAAAAGCGCCCTCCTGGGCCGCGTCTCTTAGAATGGAGTAGGAGAAGATAGCCATGCCAAAATCCAGGGTGGCGAGTAATAACAGGACAAGGATGGGCAGGGTAATGGCCAGCTCAACCAGACTTTGTCCGCGCTCACTTCGAGTGGAACTGCGTTTTCTTTTTACCACGGGCATCTACACTAGTTCCTTTACCTTTAATGGTAGCGGCGACTTCAGTCGCTTTGTATTTGACCTCTTGCAAAGTATACCAAGCGTGGACGTAAATTGCGTTTTTTTATTGCCGAGATTCGCGGGGCTGAAACCGCCTGCTCAGCGCCTTGGAAGCCCTTCGGGCTGGGAACGAGTCGGCTTTTAGCCGACTTCCATGAACTGAGGCAGGGCTTTAGCCCGACGGAACCCGTTGAGCAAAAGCGCAATTTGTACCCGTTTTCAGTATAGCCACGGAGCGCACAGAGACCTTTCCTGACAAAGAACGTCAGGACAATGTGAATTAAAACCTCATAAAACTCTTTTTTCTCTGCGACCCGATATGAAAAAAGAACACTCCCGTAGGTCACGCTTGCAGCGTAACTGTCACGTTACAAACGTGACCTACGTTTTTCATCCTTCGGGGTGAAACCCTTGCATGATTACTCTGTGGCAAAAAGGACTTTTGCAAGGGGTCTATTGTAAAAACACGATTGAAGTCGTTACTACAAAATAAGGTCTAATGGCTTGAGTCTACTGGATAGTTGATACAACCGGGATTGGATATGTTGACAATGATCCTCTCCGTGCCATCGTCCACATCATAGCTTTGATGGAATATGAACTGGACCATTGATTCGCCGGGCGGGATGCGTGGATAAAAAGCGGGGATGTAGGCGGATGGCGACTGGATATCGCCGTTCCATATCTGTCTGTCGAACACGATTTGCCTGAGGCGCAGTCCGCGGTCTGTGTCGGACTCATGACCAGTATCATGGTTCCATTCAAGATATATTTGCGCGGTCGTGAGTGTGTGACCGGTCTGGTTGTTGATCAGCATTCGCATGGCATTCTCATCAATGATGAGCGGGCCATGCGATACGCCGGTCAACCCTGTGCAGCTGATCGAGGTGGCTGTTGCGGTGGGTGTGATCGGTGTGAAGGTCGGCGGGATCACCGCTGTATTGGTCGGCGTGGAAGTCGAATGAGGCGGCATGGTGGTTGCCGGGGTTACATGGGGCATATTGACCGAGGTCGGGATAAAGGTGGCGGTGAAGGTCGGCGCGATGGTGGGGAGGGAGGTTGCTGTAATTACAGTCGGTACCGGGGAGGGCGTGCTGGTCTCAGCGGCAAATCCGGTTGGCAGGGCATTCCCAACAATGGGGACGGATATCAGGAATGAGCGCGCGCTGGCGGATACCACTGTAAGCGGCTCTAGCGGCAGGAGTTTGATGATCGGCTCATAAGTGCTCGAGACCTGGACGATGATGCGGTCGCCATTGCGGACGGTGTAGTCCGCGATTGGGCATGAATCCTCTTCCGGGTTTGGGTCAACGCCCGCGATTGGGATCGAGCTTCCATCCGGGTTGATCCCGCGGTCATAGGTGATGTTGATCTCGTCAAAGGTGATGATGAAGGCTGATTGATTGGCGACTGCGCGAATCCCCTCACAGTCCTGGTAGAAGGCGACGTTATCATCAGTCTCGACAGAAGCAGGTCCATTTTGTTGTGCGGCTTGACTGGTGCTGGTTGGTTCAGCTTGGCTGGGGCTGGTTGGTCCGGACGCAACCCTAGTTTGCGTGGCTGGACTGTTGCTGATCTGTCCGGATGCCGATCCATAGCGCGCTGCCTGGCGGGATGCGTTTGCCACAGATGAAAAGATAAATATTAAACGCCCAACTTCGATGATGCCGTATAACAGCATCAACAAAACCGGCAATGCGAGCATAAACTCAACGATTGCCTGCGCTCGAAATTTTTTGGGTTGTTTGAAGGGAAATGTTTTCATTCTGATGCCAATGTACGTTGTGTTTCAAACGCAACGTACGCATATATGGAAGAGACCGCTGGTTTGCGAAAGTAGGATCAAATTAATCAGGCACGAACATTGCGAGAAGTTTCGGAAAATAGACGATCAGGCTGGCGGTGATGATGAAGTATGGCCCGTATGGAATAAAGGTCATTAATGCGTTCTTTTTATATTTGCCGCTGATGACGAGCCAGAGGATGATCAATAAGCTGATCAAACCGCCCAGCAGGATGCTGTATAAAAGACAAAGCCAGATCAACGGCCAACCGACGATAAACCCGAGGATGGTCACAAGGATAACATCTCCCGAGCCGAGGGCTTCTTCATCGTCAGCCTCCTGTCCCATGGCGAGCATACGTTTTGCGCGGATGCGGGTAAAGAGTACGCCGAGACCATAAAATGCCAGCATGATCAGCAGTCCGCCGAGTCCGCCCACCAGGGTGGGCAAAATTCCATGGGCAACAGCGCCAACTGTCAGCCCGAGCAATGCGCCGAAGATGCTGGTCGGGTGCAGGATCAGGCGGTGTTCCAGATCGATCACGAAGATGACGCCAAAGTAGATCATCAGAATCAGCCCGAGAAAATATCCAAGTTTTGACGGCGGTTTGATCGCGGTGTAAACGCTTGCCGCGAGGAGGATGATCTGAACGAGCCACAGGCGTGGCTTGCGCGGGTGTCCATTTTGACAGGCTTGAAAGAGAAGGTAATCACGCCATGAGTAGGGTGCATTGCATTGCGGGCATGTGGGCTGGCTGAAACGCCGCGTGAACGGCAAGACATCGGACAAATAATTTACAAGCCATCCCGCAAGCCATCCGAATAGTATGGATACCATCAAAGTTGTGGACATTGAATTCATTATAATTCCAATTATGTTTGCCATGCAAAACCGTTTTTGGTGTAAGCGAACTGTAATGTTCTTGGCGAATTTTGGAAACTGCCTTACAATTTTGAAGACACTCAAAGGAGATTTCAATGGAAGAATTTATTATTGAAGGCGGAACCCCGCTGCATGGCGAAGTAACTCCCTCAGGAAATAAAAATGCCGCCCTGCCTTTGCTGGCCGCATGTTTGTTGACCGCTGAACCTGTGACCCTGCGCAATGTGCCGCAGATTCGGGATGTGCAGGCCATGCGGAAATTGATCGAAAGCCTCGGCGCGGTTGTGGAGGAATTGGACGCAACCACCTGGCGGATCACAACACGGGAATTGGTCGCCTCTCAATTGGACCCGGGTCTGTGTCGCCGCATACGGGCTTCGATCCTCATCGCCGGGCCTGTGCTGGCGCGCGCGGGAAGCCTTCGCCTGCCGCCTCCCGGTGGGGATGTGATCGGGCGCCGCCGCCTGGATACGCATATTCTGGCCTTGCGCGCCCTGGGTGCGAAGGTGACTTATGACCGCGTTTTTGAGATTGAGGCAGATGAATTGCACGGCGCGGATATTCTTTTGGATGAGGCAAGTGTCACCGCCACAGAGAATGCGGTCATGGCCGCAGTGCTTGCAAAAGGCGGGACGCAAATCCGCAATGCCGCATCCGAGCCGCATGTGCAGGAGGTCTGTCAGTTCCTAAATATTCTCGGGGCCAAAATAGACGGCATCGGTTCGAACACTTTACATATTACGGGCGTATCACAGCTCAAAGGCGGAGAGTTTACGATTGGTCCCGACCTGTTGGAAGTGGTCAGTTATATCGGGGCGGCGGTTGTCACACATGGAGAGATTCGCATTCGTGATGCGGGCGTTCAGCATCTAGAAATGATCAGGTTGATCTTCCATCGTTTGGGGGTCCACTGGCAGGTGGATGGGAATGACTTGATCGTGCCTGCTGACCAACCGCTTGTCATCGCGTCTGACCTGGACGGGGCTGTGCCTGAGATCAAAACAAATGTCTGGCCCGCCTTCCCAACCGATTTGATGAGTATTGCAATTACCATGGCAACCCAGGCGTCCGGCTCTGTGCTTTTTCACGATTGGATGTTTTCGGGCCGCATGTATTTTACAGATAAACTGGTGGGCATGGGCGCGCGCATCATATTATGTGACCCATATCGCGTTTTGATCCAGGGTCCCACACAACTGTACGCTGAAAAACTTGAAAGTCCCGACATCCGCGCGGGCATGGCTCTGTTATTGGCCGCTCTTGCCGCAAAGGGAACTTCCACAATACGGAATATCAGCCAGATCGAAAGAGGCTATGAAAAGGTGGACGAGAAATTATTCAAGCTCGGCGCGAAGATAAGACGCGCGAGTGAATAATTGATGTTACGCACCATCCCGACACTCCCTGGCGCTGCCCGCCAGGGCAAGTGTGCGCCGTACGCCAGTGCGGTGAGGTTTGGACTATAAACGGGCTCGATTTACGAGAACCTTCGGGACGTTCTGCGTAAGGTGAGTAAGTAATTAAACAAAAAAGGTGTTGCCCAATTATATGGCAACACCTTTTTTAATCAGGCAGTGAATAAAAACTCGTCAATAAACTTACCGTGCTTTTATTGCCCGTACCATAAAACTCTATCTTTTTCCACGACCAGCCTGAGTCCTCCCGATGAGTCGTTTGCGCCAACGACAAAATTGTAGCCTACCTGACTGGGCGGATCTAAGACCCATGCGAAAGCATACCAATACCCGGAGGAAATTTGAACCGTCTTTGACCCCCCTTTGGCAATGGTGGTTGACAAGGATCCACACTGACCAAATAGATTGGGCTTATAAAGATTTAATGATACATTGATTTGGCTGGGAGTATGGTTTTCGACACGCAGATTTTTTAATGGACCAGCTTCCGCAAGATTTAAAGATTTAATACAGCTATTTGGGTCGGATGGCGCTGCTGCTATCGTTGTTGGGGTTGCAAGGGCTAATGGCGGCAGGGTGGGGACAAGGAGAGGTTCGGGAGTGAACGTCGGTAAAGAAGTGGGGCTGGGGACTTCTGTGGGAGGGAGCGCTGTATTCGTAGGGATGGCCATTTGAGTCGCAGCAACCATCGTCCACGCGGCGGATACAGCTGTGCCTTGAACGTCCGCTGACGCCATGGTAGGCGCGGCCTGTGGGGTACAAGCTGCCAAAAATACAGTAAACGTAAGTAGGATAGGGTATATTTTGTTCATCAGTTTTCTCCATTTATAGCCTTGTTCTTTAGTTTCAACTCGGTCATTGATATATGCGCCTCAACTTTTGAGATATTGACCAGTGCAACGTTCTCCGGGGACTGGGTGGTATGCACATACTACTGATGATGGAGAGTCTCTGTGGATTTTGTGGTGAATGGTAAAGTGCCAGGCGTGCTTGTTGTCAACATCACTGCACTGGTTTCTTTGTATCTTATTTTTCAAAAAACTTCCATAAGTAACAAATGCCAGTCAGGTCGAAAGAGGATGTGAAGGGGCGGCTGGAAAATTGTACCATCTTGGCGCAAAAATAAAAACAGAAGCCGCAAATTTTGCGGCTTCTGTTTTTATTTTCGTTCTTACAAAACCTTACGGCAAACAGCGGATGACTTCATCCTTAACAAGGATTCTCAGCATGTCTTCGTCTGCGATGCGGACGATGCAGCTTCCAGAAGCGTTGCCGCTGCTGCCGTCTTTATAGGAAATTCCCGCCCATGCCCACCAGGTACCTTTTGGTAATGCGATTGTTTTTGTCGCGCCGGGTCCAAGGTTGTTATAAGACAAAGCTCCACATTGACCAAATGCGTTATCCGATAAATTTAACGATAGCCACTGTATTGTGCCTTTGCTTGCGTTTTCGATACGCATGGGAGTTGTTGGTCCGGCTTCTCCGACATTTAATGGTTTAAGACAATTATTTGGGTCAGACGGCGCCGATGTGGCTGTTGGGAGAATCAATGGCTCCAGTGTGGGGATGACGGGCGGGGGAGTGAAAGTCGGCAGGGTGGTGGGGCTGGGGACTTCTGTGGGGG
>DYDH01000514.1:0-369 GCA_020717985.1 Herpetosiphon sp.
TACGCCTACGAGGGATTGGGGCGCGCACTCGACACGCACATCCGCAACCTGCGCCGCAAGATCGAACCCGACCCCGACAACCCAAAATATATTCAAACCGTGTACGGCGTGGGCTATCGCCTGACAGGAGATGATCAATGAAACGTTTATGGGTTCGCCTGAGTTTGATGATCAGCGGCGTGCTGTTCTTCATGTTCTTCATGCAATTCCTTTCCATCACGTTGGAACGCACTGGCATGAAAGAAGATTTGGATGGTCCGCCCGATGCGCCGCCTGCCGAGATTCAACGGCGGCTGATGGAGTTCATGGCATTTTCTGTTGCGGTTGGAATTGGCGGCGGAATTGTCATCGGGCGGGTGGTCAGCGCGC
>DYDH01000514.1:389-1438 GCA_020717985.1 Herpetosiphon sp.
GCTGCCGACAAAATCGGCAAAGGCGATTTGAACACGCGCGTCCTTCCGCATGGCAGTCAGGAGATGATTGACCTTGCGGATAGGTTCAACAAAATGGCGGAGGAATTGCAGCACGCCGAAACGCTAAAAAATAATCTGATGGCTGATGTGGCGCACGAGCTTCGTACCCCGCTGACGGTTTTGGAGGGCAACCTGCGCGCCGCGCTGGATAAGGTCTATTCTCTGGATGAGGCGGAGATTGCCAACCTGTACGGTCAAACCCGTCACCTGACGCGGCTAGTCAATGATCTGCGCGAGTTGGCTTTGGCTGAGTCAAAGCAATTGCATTTGGAAAAACATCCAACGGATTTGAATTCCCTGCTGGCTGAAACGATTCAGGCGCTGGAGCCACTTGCGGCTGAAAAAAGCGTTCGGCTGATTTATCAACCTGCCCAACTGCCAGAATTATCTGTTGACCCCACGCGCATCCGTCAGGCGTTATTTAATTTGCTATCGAACGCTTTGCGGCACACGCCGTCGGATGGGGAAATTTTGGTTGCGGGCAATCAGGCTAAAGGCGAGGTGGTTTTGTCCGTCAAAGATTCAGGCGAAGGCTTGTTGCCCGATCAACTCGCGGCGGTGTTTGATCGCTTCTATCGCGCTGACAAATCCCGCAGCCGCGAAACAGGAGGAACAGGCTTGGGCTTGGCAATTGTCAAGGCGATTGTCGAGTCGCATGGCGGACAGGTGAAAGCCCACAGTGAAGGAAAAGGCAAGGGCAGTGAGTTCATTATCTTCCTGCCAGAATAATCATTCAAAAGGAAAAAATATGTATGCTTGAAAAAATAAAATCCATCTCGAAAGTGCAATGGCTGGCCGTCGCATTAATTGTCATTGGCGTGGCAATTATGATTCCCAAGGCGATGGGCATGGTTGAGTTTTACAAGGAATCCCGCTATGCCGCTGAGCATGATTTTTCCGCCGGGAATCTTTCGCCCGACCTGATTCGCCCGTGGATGAGCATCCGCTATGTTGCTGTGGCGTATGCTGTGCCGCAAATCTATCTGTAT
>DYDH01000515.1 GCA_020717985.1 Herpetosiphon sp.
AGGCATGACCAAAACTGAAGAAACTGATGAGTCCCAGGCTTCCATTTTATGCAGGTCATGTGGACTGTGCTGTAGCGGACATTTATTTAGCTGGGCGAAACTCAAATCCAGTGAGTTGACGTCTGCTCGCGGTTTGGGGCTTAATGTGTTTGGGTCTGAACCCAGTCAGCGCGGATTTAGCCAGCCGTGTCCGCTTTGGGAAGGCGCGTGTACGGTCTATACTTCTCCTCATTATCCACATGCCTGCCGTACGTATAAATGTAAATTGCTCAAGGAAGTCCTCGATGAAACTGTCCCGCTGCCCGATGCGCTGATCGTTATTCAGCAGACAAAAGAAATGATCGCCGATTTGGAGATATTTTTGCCTGTCTCACCGAATATTAGTTTTCGCGAGCGTTTGGTTGAGCATATCGAATATTTGGAAGAATCCGCAAAGCAAGAGAATGCAGATGTAGGGTTTCAGCAAAGAGCAAATGAGTTGTTAATCTGTTACAAAATTTTTTTTGGCGTCAAAGACCTTGTTGATAAATTTTGGGAAAGATAGTTTGCCGGAAAATAAGCGTTGCAAATGATTACGTCTCATGGCATGGACGGGTCACCCCCTACGATGATTAGCAGATAATCGATGGTGAGTCATATCTGCGCTGGCTTTGGGTGTAAAATCTCGCCATGTCAAACGAAAAAGAATATCTCCCAAAAATTGCAATGTCCATTGTTGCCCATCCTGACGATCAGGATTTTACCGTTGCGGGCACGCTGGCAAAATGGGCCAAGGCGGGCTGCAAGGTCATCTCTGTGCTTATCACCAGCGGCGACTCAGGTTCGAATGATATTGCCCATGACGCAGACCATAAACCGGTTCTGGCGAAACTGCGCGAGGCAGAACAGCAAGCCGCAAATGCTGTTCTTGGCGTTTCTGAAACTGTCTTCCTGCATTATCCTGATGGAGAACTCGTCGCGAGTCTCGCACTGCGAAAAGACTTGACTCGTCTCATCCGCATGTACAAACCCGATGTGGTCGTCACGGGCGACCCTTCAAGCTGGTTCTACGGCAATGAATATATCAACCATCCCGATCATCGCGCTGCCGCAGAAGCTGCCACGTATGCGGTTTTCCCGTCAGCTGGGACCAGGCTCATTTTCACCGACCTGCTCGAAGCGGGGTATGAACCGCACAACGTCAAGCGACTGTACATCCACGGGGCAGAAAAATCCGATACGTGGGTGGACATCCGCGAAACCATCGACATCAAGATCGAAGCCTTGAAGAAACACGTCAGCCAGACCGACACACACGAAGTGGATAAATGGATGCACGAGTGGGCAAAAGAGGAAGGCAAGGAAAAAGGACTCGAGTTTGCCGAGTCCTATCGCGTGATGATCTTACAGAAAGATGAAGAAGAAAAGTAATGTCGTTACGAGCTGGCGCTCTCGTCAAGCAAAATCCGTTTGTCTTCCATGTTTAACTGTGGCGATACCGCATTGGGCGCGCGATGAAAAACGCTCATTTATTAGGGAGTGGCTAATTGTATGGGCTAAGGAAGTCCATCACGTTAGC
>DYDH01000021.1:0-28815 GCA_020717985.1 Herpetosiphon sp.
ATAATCATTATAAAAATTCATGGGTATTGTTTCAATTGGTGGCTACAAATGACATGGGAGAGGTGATCGGCCGCACCAAGATTTACACAAATGAGATTTCGCTGTCTCCGTGCATGTAACATAAATCTCCGCGTTTGATAAAAGGATTTAATTTTCACATGAAAAAAATCTCCATTCTCCTGATCTTTGCTGTGTTACTCTCCGCCTGCTCCATGAATGTGAATCAATTTTTGGGGATAACGCCCACTCCCTCCATCGCGCCTACATTTACGATCACGAACACGCCTACGGATGCGCCAACTTTTACGCCAACAGTTCCCACGCCGACATTTACTGTCACGCCTACTTTGGTGGGACAAAAGACAAAGACATCCACGCCTAATGCCACCCCAACGCTGTTGATCCTCAAACCGGCGGGTGTTACGCTGCTGCCTTCAGTGACTCCAATCTCGCTTGTTCCGCAAGTGCCAATTCCAGGATTTGTTTCAATTTCTGTTTCTGCTGAAGAATTTTATAAGGGAAAAGACTGCCAGCCGGCTTCGGTAAATTTCACGGTGCAGGTCGCAGACCCTGCAAGCGTGTCTTTTGTGCTGCTTTTTGTCCGCTTTAAGAGCAAGCAGTCAGGCGCCACCAGTGAGTGGTCAAACAGTATTGCAATGCAATCCATTGGTGTGGGTACGTATACACATGATTTGATCTCGACGGAAATGAAGGCCGTGAAATCTTTCGAGAATGCCTGGGTTCAGTATCAACTTGTGGCAACTGATTCAAATTCCAAACAGGTCGGGCGGACGGATGTCTTTAGCGAACGGCTCACTTTGCTGGAATGTATCCTAACGCCCGTTCCGACCGCAACCATTACGCCGACTGTGCTGGTTCCATGATGACTTTTCCCCTCGACCTGATTCACTTCCTGAAAAAAGCCGCTCGCGTCGCTGTCTTAACTGGAGCGGGAGTCTCACAAGAGAGCGGACTCCGCACCTTTAGAGACGCCCAAGCTGGACTTTGGGCACAATACCGACCCGAAGATTTGGCCACGCCGACAGCTTTTGCGCGCGATCCCAAACTTGTATGGGACTGGTACGCATATCGCCGCGAAGCCGCAAAAAGCGCGCATCCAAACGCGGGTCATTTTGCATTGGTGGAGATGGAAAAGTTAATCCCTGAGCTCACGCTTATCACGCAGAATGTGGACGGCTTGCATCGCATGGCGGGAAGCAAAAATATTCTTGAACTACATGGCAATATCTTGAATGTGCGTTGTTCAGAGTGCGGTACGTTTGCCGAAACCTGGGAAGATGATCCTGAGTCTGTTCCGCGTTGTAAAAAATGCGGTGGATTACTGCGCCCTGATGTGGTTTGGTTTGAAGAGACTCTGCCGCGCGACCAACTTGAAGCGGCTGTCCATGCGACGCGTACCTGTCAGATTTTCTTTTCCATTGGCACATCTGGTGTTGTGCATCCCGCCGCCGCGTTGGCACACGCCGCCAAAGCCGAAGGCGCGGTTGTGGTCGAGGTCAACGCCGAGCCGACTCCGCTCACGCCCAGGGTGGATTATGCATTTCACGGAAAATCAGGCGAGATATTGCCCGAGTTGGTGAAGTCTGTGTGGGGAAATGAAAACCGGTTTTTTTCCGACGAATCTTTTAAATAACAGATGTTGCCGCTTGCGTGGAAATAACTCCGAAGGAGTGGAATGATTGTAGATTTGTATAAAGTGGCTGCGCCAACCCCGAAGGGGTGACATGGTTTTCGAATAAATAAAGCCATCCCTTCGGGATTAGAATGGCTATTTGCAATATTCCATAATCGTTTGGATGTGTTTCATTTCAGTTGAAACCGTCCCGAAGGTTGGCCAAAATTACCAAATTTTCTCAAGAAAACCTCACCGCACTGGCGTACGGCGCAAGTGTCGGGCCGTTCTTTCCTTCAACTCATTTGAAATGCACCTTAATCGTTTCATTCCTTAGGGATTGGGCACTGCGTAACATCAGTTAAATAATTGGATTCAAAACAAAATAAATGATGAAAATGGATACTGAGATGATCGTATGGATTGTCAGTGTATTATTGATATACTGCTTTTCTTCAATATCCAGGTTTGAACGCGCATATAAGGGGATAATAAAAGGCGGCGGTAAAATCAGCAGCGTAAACAAAGCGGCTTCGAATAATTTTTCCAGATGTAACAGTCCATGTATTAGATAGACGTTCAAAAACAGCGCCAACGGCAACAAAATGCCCAGCCGAATCAGCGCCACAAGCAAGGCATCCTTTAATCCAGCGCGATTAATTTTGATTCCATACCCAACAATGATAAGAATTAGCGGAATCGTGAGATGACCAAGAAATTCAAATGTGGTCATCAGTGCGCCAGTGATGGGCAATTGGTACAGCAACTCCTGTCCACCCAGAACGTTGAATAAAATGCTGGCCAGGATGGCAATCACCACTGGCGCTGACAGGAAGGATTTGAAAATCTCCTTCGGATTTTGCACGCCATCGCGTTTGATCAGAAGCATGGGCATGAATACGAACCAGATGAAAATCTCATGTCCCAGGTCTGCCACGGCGATAAATCCGATCTTCTCCAGTCCGTAGGCTGCCCCAAAAAGGCTAAGTCCAAGCATTCCATATTCAAAACCTGTTGCAAGATATGGGAAGTAGGAATATCGAATATTGAATTGTTTTTTGATCAACTGTCCCAGAAGAAAAAGAAAAACGCAGAGTAAAAATGTGAATGCGAAAATGACAAAGTAGGACGACTTCAACTCAATATTCAGGAAAGATATGAAGATCACTGCTGGCAGTGCGAGATTTACCACGATCTTCCGTAATTCATCAATGGTGGTTTCAGACAGGAAGTTTTTGCGATTTATCCAATATCCCAGGGAAATAAGAAAAAGAATGGGTAAAACTTGATTAAGGATTCGAATGGTTTGTTGCATATTTATTTTGGCGCCTTTTTATGTTTTGATTTTGTTCTTTGCTGGGGAAAGCGGACGGAATTAATCTCAAAAGCTGTCCATTATGCTTCTGTATGTTTGACTGAAATAAACTCGGTCAGATTTGAATCCAGAATTCTTTTCAATTCAATGAAGTTATCTTCCCGGGTTTCTGTGAATAAAAAGCCGAAAACAGAATGCTCCTTGTAGTTAATTTTTCTTAGCTCCATCGGTTTTTCAAAATTTGAAAGCAGTTTTTCAAAATCAAAGGCGGTAATATCATCTACACTTACGCCGGTTGAATTATCCAACACAACAAGACTATAGAGTTTCCCCTCTTTTCCCTTTAAAGCTTCATCCCAGTTTGGTTTTTGCTGTAAAAAATAATATAGATAGGGATTGAATCCATAAGCCATGAAGGAAATATCCGCTGTGGTACACCAACCGCCAAAGCGCATCGGGTTGACTTCGATCGGCAGCAGGATACCGTTTTCCCGCCTGACTTCAATGTGAACCGGGAAATTCCTCAGTTGTGCCAATTCTCCGACCCGGCCTGCGAAAATTGTAAATTCATCAAGATTTTCCTCGATGATTTCTTTTGACGTGGTATAGACCCTGTCGCTGACATCGGTTTCGGAGGCAAATGTGTGCTTGAGAATGCTCAACACCACAGGCTCGCCGCTTGCGTTGAAATAGGCATCGAAGGCGTATTCATCGCCCTCGATACATTGTTCGATAATGAATGAACTGGTGTTCAAGACCGCTTCGGGGTAGGCGCTTTTATTTTTATCCATTTCCGCGAGGATCGAATCAACGGCGCCGAGCCAGTCTGCATGGCTGGTGACTTTGCGAACGCCCATGCTGAAAAATCCCACCGCGGGTTTGATGATGAAGGGCAGGGGAATATCTTTGATCTGAATCTTTTTCAGATCCTCCACGCAGATTTCTTTGAAGTAAAATTCAGGAAAGAGGGGGTGGGTCAGTTTCCTGAATTTCACTTTATCTTTGAACAAGGTTATTTTTTCAGGCAGATCGCTGAACGCCAAATGTTTCGCTATCCAGCCGATTGCGTTTTCGGATGTGGTGTAGATTCTCAAATCACCCGACATGCGAGCCATTTCAATGGCTTGCTCCTCGCTGATTATTTTTGTGCCGCTGTACAATCCCAGATTTTTTGCAACCCTCGTGCCCACCACTGGAATATCATTATCCCTGACTGTTTGTTTGAAAAAATCCGAGATGTAGGGCTTGTCCGCAAAGAACATGAATTACTCCTTGAGTGTAGTAAGAGACAGTCACCCTAAAGGTGACTGTCTCTTACTTATTTTACCCCAGTGAACTCACGCCTTCCAATCACTTAATTTTTCGCTGAGTTTTGTAATGCGTTCGCGCATTAGTACAGCGAGAATACCCAGCATGAGCAGGAGAATTCCTGAACATCCAACCAAAATAACGGCCGAAATACCTTTAAGAGCGCTGTAAAGCACCGTGATTACGCCAAGCACCACCAAACCGATCGGGGTAAATGTAAGACTGCGCGAGCGGATAACAAGTCCATAAAGTATTACGACAATTGATTGAAAGAACAACACGAAGAAGTAGCTCAATTCCCCAGTGCTGACCATTTGAATATAGGTAGTTCCAAGCAAAACCAATTGCGATAACATACCCATGATGAACGCGCCTGTTTTGCTTTCCGTGCGTGTCAGCAGATAATGTTGGATCATCCCCAGCAACGCCGCGCCCATCGAGAAGAATTGCGGCTCGTCCACATTCAACTCCGTCAGCAAAATAAAATAGGACATGAGATACAGCGCGTTGGCGGGGAATCCCAGCCATGCGTTGCGGCGTTTGAACGCTTCCACCGAAACCATCGTCGCTGTCACTGCGGATGGGATCGCGGCGGAGATGCCGCCTTTGAGTGGGGCGATGAAGGATGTGATCAATCCGATCCCCAGTCCGCTTGTCCACAACACGAACGACCAGGTGAATTGATTCCACGCGGAAGTATTTCTTTCGCCTTTTTGCAGGAATTGACCAGCGCCATAATAAATGGCTGAAACTGCGGTGATCGGCAGGAACCATTCGGTCCAGCCAAAGGTGCGTAGTGAATAAAGTAAAGTGAAAACAAATGTCAGGGTCACGCTATATCCAAGCACAGGCTGTTGATATAGCAGGCAATATACAAGGAAGAACAACGAATAAAAACCAAAACAGATCATTGCCACACGCGGCTCGTCCATGCCTTTGAATATTAAATACCCTGCATTCCCCAGAGCCAGCAGTCCGCCCAACCCCCGCATGGGCCAAGCCAGCAGGCGTGGCGCGGGATATGTTTTGTACAAGACCGCATCCAGTCCGAGCCAAAGCAGGCTGATCGCCAGTGCAATGTATGCAATGTCTGTCACGTTGAAATCGCGCAGGATCATAAATATGGCAGTTGAAAAGAATATTTGCGCGCCTGCTTCGAATAGACTTTTTTTGCGTACAAACATGTCCACCACGAACAGGATCGCGGTGATGGACATGTACCATCCGCTAAACTCTTTTAGCGTAAACAATGCGCCGAGGGAGACAATGCTTCCCAAGGTCAGCGCGCTGTTGCGCAGCATTTCGCCCCATTCTTTTCTGGATCTGTATAAAATTCCAAATACAAAATATAGAATGGCAAGCGCAGTCAATACGGGCAGCCACACGTCGAGTTTGTAAAAATCAAGTGTGTAAAAAATGGTCAGCGGAAGATATGCGGCCGGGATATATCCAAGTATTGGCTTTGGGCGCACGACCATGTTGACGAGAAATACCAAGGTATAAATGCCAAAACAGATCGCGGTTTGCACGGGATGTTCCATGCCGAGTTCAAGCAATAAAACGATGTTGATGACCGCCAGAATACCGCCAAGCGCCCAGACAACTTTCGCGAGCGGCCGCAGACTTGAAAATGTTTTGACGAAGATCATATCCAGCGCCAGCCAGGTCGAACCAACCGCCAGAACATAATATGCGGCTTCGGTCACATTGAATCCCTGCACCAACATAAATGCCGACATGCCCGCCAATATCTGCACGCCCGCTTCCAGCCAGCCATTTTTTCGCACGAACATTTCCACAATGAACAGCGCCGCGCTCACTGCGATGAAATATCCGCCGTATTCTTTTTCTAAGATGAAGGCGGATATGGACAGAATGCCGCCCAACGCCAGCCCGCTCAATCGCATCATCTCTGACCATGAAACTGCTGCGCCCCTTTGAGTTTCGCGGTCTCTGATAATGAATCCTGCCAAATAATACAAAACCGCGAGTCCAGTTAAGACAGGCAGCCATGTGTCCAGTTTGAAGTATTCAAGCGAGAAGAAAATTGTCAGGGAGAGATATGCGGCGGGAATATATCCATAAACTGCTTTGCGTTGAGAGAGGGCATAGGTTACAAAGAAAACCGTATAGATCGCAAAGCTGACGGAAATACGCAGAAGATCGTTCTCGTCGAGTAGTATCAGGCTGGCGATAAGCACAAGGACTGCACCCATGCCTTTTGCAATCCACTCCAGCACACGGGGGGCGTGATAGGTGCGCGAGAAGACCAAATCCAGGCTGAGGATCACCAGACTGATTCCCATCAAAGTATGTGAAATCTCAACAAAATTAAAGTCAAGCAGAATGAGATAAACAGCGACTGACAGAATTGTGTGCGCGCCGACCTCGAACAGGCTTTGCGTACGGCTGTACATTTGGACAATGAACAGCGCCCCGATCGCCGCCACAAACCATCCGCTATTTTCCTTTAGCGCGAACAACGCTACCAGGGAAGTCACACTGCCGAGGATTAATCCGCTGGCTTCTAGCATTGTGCGCCACGCAGCGCGGACTTCGTTTTTCCTGAGTGCGTAGCCGCTGAAGAAGTAAAGTACGCTCAAAATACTCAGGGCTTCCAGCCAGGCATCCAATTTGAAATGGTTGAAAGTATAAAAAACGCTGATGGCTAAAGCCGTGGCGGCGATATAGCCGAGCATGGCTTTGTTGTATCGCAGCGCATAGATCGCAAAGAAGATGGCGTACGCGAAAAAAATGATCGCTGTGTTGATCAGCGGCATTTCTTTTAATGGCGCAAAAACGATAAAGTTAAACGTGGTCAACAACGCGCCATAAATACGCGGCGGGATGCGCCAGGACTTGTCGGCTGAAAAATCTGCCTTGAGAAATAATTCCGGCAAAAGGAAGATAAGACTCAAGATCAGCAGTGGATAGCCGTTAAAGATATTTAGTTTTTCGACGAAGTCCAGCGCGAAGAAGGCAAAATAAGCGATGGCGAAGTTGAATAAAGCCAGCGCCCATAACCATCCACGCGGGCGGAGGAGATGCAGAACGCCGTAGACGAACGCCACTCCCAAAGCAGTGGCGAGTCCGAACGCGGTTTCATGGAGGAATCCGCTAACGAGTGCCACGGCAAAAGCGGGGATGGATGCAAGCAAGACAGGCAGGCTGTATTTACGCGTTATTTCCAGTCTGTGTGCAATGTCGCCGGGGACTGAGATAAGCAATCCCCAAATGGAAAAGAGGATCATTGAGCCAAGGCTTTCAAGGTCAAAGCCAATGCCGATAAACCACGGAATTGGAATAAGCGCTGCGGCGGCGAGCCACGGAAAGAACAGGAAGGGGAATAATAGATCTGAAAATACGTAGAAAATGCAGGCAAAGCCCAGCGTAAAAGCTGAGGCAAGATTCCAGAGCGGAGTTGTGGACGGATTAATGACTTCAATAAAAAAGAGAGTTATTGCGGTGCCAATTACCATCACCTGTAAAAGTTGTGCGGCAAAGAAAAGAGGCAGGGAAAATGTAGCGTTTTTCCACTTTTTGAGCGCCCATGTTCCAGCGAGCCCTGCCAGCGCAGCGAGACCGGACATGCTTGCCTGGAATTCCATTTTGGCGTCAAACATGCCGCCGACGCGGTAGAGGGCGAACGTAAAGGCGGCAAAGGCTGTGATGCTGAATACGCGCGATTCATACAGCCATGTCCCAAAGCCCCAGACCAACGCCATGAATGCCGAGACGAATACCCAATAGCCTGCACTGAGCGGCTCCGACAGATTAATTGCATCATCCACTGCATTTGCAGTGATAAGCATTAGAAAAGAAAAGACGATGAAAAGCGCGAAACTTGGCTGTGGAAGTCTTTTACGGATCGCAACCGAAAGCCCGCCGAAGATGATCGTGGCGAGAATCAGGATGGGCATCCGCAGGATTGGCGATACCGCCGCAAGAATCGCGGCAGATGCGATCACAAAGAACGCGCCGAGATATAACGCGATCTTGATGCTGGTTTCACTGAGCAGGGTTTGTAATAAAGTGGGGCGCGGTCCAGTGGGAGCAGGTTGCGGCTTTGGCTGTGGCTGGGGATTGGGCGATACGGGTGCGCTGATTTGTGTCGCGACAGGCTGGGCAACGGCAGCCGGAAGTGCCTGCGCCGGCGGGATGATTGGCGATTGAACTGGCGCAGGTCTGCGCTGAGTTTGATCGAAGAGCTTGGGCGTGGCGGGCAGCGTAAGGTCAAAGTCATAGCGCCGGCGAATCACTTCCGCAGTTTGTTTTGCCAGAAAGCCGAGTTTTTGCCATTCAGTGACCTCTGCCAAAAGAATGATTCGGTTTTGGCGTTCGATCTTGTTGAAGTGACTGCGGATATTGCGCTGTGTGGAGAGATCGAGCGCACTTAGCGCATCCTTGCGAACAGTTTCATTTTCATCGTTGAGCGCGAGACTTTCCAGTTCATTGCAGATGGCTTCACTGCTGTAAGTGACCGAATGCAGCTGCGCAATGGCGCTTAGACGATTCCCGGGATCGTCGCTTTGCAAGTAGTTCAGGATCTCTTTGAGAATGTCCGCTGGTTTTTTACTGCCATCTTCAACCATGATGTCCTTTGTGTTGATCGCCTGATTTGAAACGGCGGTTGCGTTTTGTTCTGTAAATCTATTTAACAGCGCTCGCGCATCATTGCGGACAACGTCGTTTTCGTCTTCGGTTGCCATGATTTCCAGCTCAAGGCGAATCTCTTCACTTATTTGGTCCGCCGAATTGAGTTTCATCAACACGCCAATGCGTGTGATAGCATCCTCGCTCATTAACTTGGCAAGGATTTCTTTGGAAGAATAATTTTGCTTGTGTGAAACTGCTCGATTTGGTTCTTCAGCGGGAAAATCCAATGCCGGTGCGACTGTGACACCCATCCATTTCGCGAGGGTGCATTTGCCTTCGTCCACCTGTTTGTTGCCCCAAGGTGTGTTGATGAGCCAAAGAAAAATTAATACAACGATTGCCAGCCCAAACAGGTTTCCGCCAGATTGCGTGGACTTATCCAGAAACAAAAATGCGATTGGCACGATGGTTCGAATGCCTGCAAGCGCAAATGCCTGCCACCCGTGCCAGCGGACAAAGTCGCTTTCCTTGTTATTTATATATTTAAGCAGCATGAAGTGCCAGAGCGCTGAACCAAGAATTGCAAAAATCTCATCAAATCCAAGCGCAGTTAAGAAGAAATAAGAAAAAACTGTTCCGAGCGGAGAAGCTCTTAACCAACTGTACGCACCTTTGGCAAGTTGTTTTTCAGTTCTTTTTTTCATGTCGTTGATGGTCTCCCGTTTCTTACAACCCTAAAGTGTCCAATGTGTTTCGTGCGATACGTTACTTACATGCTGCTGCACAGTGTTGACTGCCCAAAAATGCCGGGTTTGAGCAATATAAAAGAAGACCACGCTTCAAGCGTGGTCTTCTTCATTTTTACTTTTCTCTCGTATAAAGGTTTTTTGGTCGCTGATTATCGCTGATAAAAAGAAAATAATCTGCGTTTTCTGTGCGCGAAGCGATCAGTGTCCTGATTCTAAAATGTGCGGTAGAGAATTTTATTTCAACACAATGCCACTGCGCGGCGGAATGGTGATTTTATTGCCTGATATTACAGGCTTGCCGAACAATATGTGCGGCTTCTTCTCGAACACAAGTTCGATCGTTTTTTCTTCGTTTGAAACATTGAACGCAACTGTTACATTTTCCTTCTTGTATGAGCGCATATACGCCATCACTTCGCCTTCGGCATACACGCGTTTGTATTCGCCGCGGCGTAATGAAGCATGTTCTTTGCGGAGCGCGATGCAGGCTTTGGCGTATGTGAGCAATTCCATATCCCATTTGCTTTCATCCCATGGGAAAGCCTTGCGGCATTCGGGGTCGTGACCGCCATCCACGCCGATCTCGTCGCCGTAGAACAGGCATGGCGCGCCGGAGATGGTGAACATGAACAGCCACGCCATTTCGAGCGAAGCCTTGTCACCGCTGACACAGGAAAGAAAACGCGGCATATCGTGACTATCCAGCAGGTTCAGTTGCGATGCAGTAATGTCGGGCGGATAGATATTTAAAATGCGATCCACCTCATTGGCAAAGTCGTATGCCTGTATATGACGGACGCGGTCTTTGAGTCCGCCCGCCTGTGTGACGACATGGATATTCAAATGGGAGTTCGCAAAGAAACTAAGCGAAGCCGCAGTGAAAAGATAATTCATCACTGCGTCGAATTGGTCGCCTTGCAGCCAGCGCTGCGCCTCATGCCAGATCTCGCCCACAATATAGGCTTCAGAATTGATCGCGCGCACGCGCCGGCGGAACTCGCGCCAGAATTCATCATCGTCAATTTCGCCCGGCACATCCAGCCGCCAGCCGTCAATGCCAAACTTGATCCAGTATTCTGCAACGCCAAATAAAAAGTCACGCACGGCGGGCGTATTGGTGTTGAACTTCGGCAGGGCCGGCAGATTCCACCAGCCTTGATAGCCGATCACCTTTATACTTCCTTCGCCGTTTTGCAGGGCATGTAATTCGTCATTCGCCGGATACGCGCCCCAGTGGCGGCGTCCCTTCAACCGTTCCGGGTCGAAATAAAACCAATCCACGTATGGCGAGCCTTCGCCATTTTCCAACACGTGATGGAATTGCCAGAAGCCGCGGCTGGCATGGTTGAACACGCCATCCAACACCACGCGCATATTGCGCTTGTGCGCTTCGTCCAATAATTTCCGCAACGCATCGTTGCCGCCGAGCAATGGGTCAACGTTGTAATAATCATAAGTATGATAGCGATGATTGGAAGCCGAAGCAAAGACCGGAGTGAAATAAATTGCAGTGATTCCCAACTCTTGCAGGTAATCCAGTTTTTCGATCACGCCATACAGGTCGCCGCCTTTGAAGCCGTGGATGGTGGGCGCAGAGTCCCAGGGCTCGAACGGTAATGAACTTGCGGGGTTGCGCGCGCTTCTTGCAAAGCGGTCTGGAAATATCTGATAAAAAATCGCATCTTTTACCCAATCTGGTGTGGTCATTGTATTCCTCGTTATTTTGGATTGAATTTCAAAACATACATCGCGTATGGATTTAGACTCTCGAACGGCTTATATTTCTGGGATGCTTCGCCGCTTCCTTCCGGGCTTTTGGCCTGCCCAGTCCCAAAGATAGTTTCCACGCCGGTTGTGGATTCTGCCAAGCCCACATCCCCAAGCGTGATATTGTATTCGGTAATGGGTTCATTTGAGAGATTTGCCAATACCATGAACGCTCCATTTTCATCCACACGCAGGGCTGTGTATATTGACGGATTGCTGGATTTTAGGGGAGTTAAATCACTTGTTTGCAATGTTGAATAATGGTTACGCAACCGGATCAATGCGCGGTAATGTTCCAATAGCGAATCTGGCGCGTCGCTCTGCGCCTCGACGTTGACATAAACATAGTCGCCGGCAGGCGCTCGCCACGGACGACCTGTGGTGAAACCGGCATTCGTATCCGAACTCCATTGCATGGGCAGGCGGATATTTTCATCCGGCTTTTTGCCCTGCATTCCGATCTCTTCGCCGTAATAAATGAACGGCGTCCCCGGCGAGGTGAGCAAAAGGAATGCCGCGAGTTTGGCTTTGTTCGCATCACCGCCCAATTGAGACATGACCCGTTCCTGATCGTGATTGGTTAGGAAACTAGCATATTGATGATCGGGAATTGCCTTTTCGCTTGTGACGAGCGTGCTTGCCAGATACCCCGCCTTGCTCGAATTTGCGGATTTAATGAAACTGTTTGCAAGTTGAAAATTGAACGCAAGATCGAACTGGTCATTTTTGATGTACTGGGCGATTGTATTAAATCCATCACCGAATAATTCTCCAACGGACATTGCTTCGGGGTTGATGGCTTTGTAGGTGGGATAAAATTCATTTTGATACCAAAGATGGGTGGCTTCGGTGTTTTCCTGCTTTGCACCATCTTCAATTAAATGCTTGGCGGCGTCCAAACGAAAACCGTCCACGCCGATGTCTTTCAGCCAGAAGGCGGCGACCTTTTTCATCTCTGCGGTCACGGCTGGGTTTTTATAATTCAGGTCGGGCATGAAGGCTTCAAAGATTCCATAATAAAATCCGCTGGTTGTGGAATGCCAGACTCGCTCACCCCACGGACCCACATAATTGGGGTCTGTGTCGTTCCAGATATACCAGTCACGATAGGGAGAGCTGGGGTCTTTTTTGGCTTCCTTGAACCAGGGATGTTTGTCTGAGGTGTGGTTGATGACAAGGTCAATGATGATGCGGATGTCTCTTTTGTGGGCTTCTGCCACTAAATTTTTGAAATCATACATTGTGCCGTATTGCGGATTGACAGCGTAATAATCGGTCACATCGTAGCCGTGATAGGAAGGGGAGGGGAAGATAGGCATCAGCCAGATTGCGCTGATGCCGAGTTCATCCAAATAATCCAGTTTTTGGGTGATGCCGTTGAAGTCGCCGATGCCGTCGCCGTTGCTGTCGTTGTAGGAGCGCACGAATATTTCGTAGAACACGGCGTTGCTCCACCACTGCTCAGGCGTGGATGCTTTTGGGGTCGCTGAATCAACTGTCGGCGCGGCAGGGACGCAGGAAGGGATGAGCAGGAAAAGCAAAAGGGAGAGAAATATCCGTTTGGTCATGAAATCTTTGCATAAAAATATTCCCTTCCTTCAAATGAAAGAAAGGGAATATCTGATCTGAAAATATTATCCTTTTACACTTCCGAGTGTAAGACCCGAAATGAGCCACTTGGATGAGTACAGGAAAAGCGCCATGACGGGGATGGCGATCAATACAGACGCGGCGGCGAATTGACCCCACGAAACGGTGAATTGCTGCGCGAAGGTAAATATGCCAAGCGGCCAGGTGAAGATTTCATTCTTTTGCAAAACCACGCGCGCTACAAGATATTCGCTCCAGCCGCCCATGAAGGAGAAGAGGAAGGCGATTGCGAGGGCGGGTGTTGAGAGGGGCAGAATGATCTTTGTGAATACGGTAACGCGGCTTGCGCCGTCGATTAGCGCGGCTTCTTCGAGGTCAATTGGGATCGTGTCGTAATAGCCTTTGAGTGTCCAGATGGTAAGCGGCACCGAGGTTACTGCATAGGCGATGATAAGACCCAGAGGCGTGTTGATCATTTTCAGCTTGGCGATCATGATGAACAGTGGCAGCAGTAACATGCCCGCGGGAATCATTTGTGTGGTCAGTAGGAACACCAACCCTGCCGCCCGCCCGGGAAAACGGAAGCGCGAAAAGGCGTAGGCGCTTATTGCCGCGAGGATGACGCTGATTACCGAGGTAACAGCCACAACCGAGATCGAGTTCCATATCCAAAGGAAGAAATCAGATTGGCGGTTTTTTTCCGGCGCGCCAAATAATACTTCCCTGTAATTATCCAGGGTGGCGTTTTCGGGAATGATCCGCAGGTCTGTGGTGAGGAGTGTGTCATTGGGGCGCAGGGAGATGGTGACCACGCGCAGGACAGGGTAGACGGCAATGACACATGCAATGATAAGGGTGGCGTGGATCAGAATGGTTTTGAACGGGCTGTCGCCGCGCGAGCGATAGAAAAACCAGCGAAAGAAGCGTGCAATTGGATTTGTGGACATGGGATGCTCCTTATTCAGTTGCAGACTTAAGTCCGCCGCTGGCTCTGAGATAAATGAGGGTGAACACAAACAGAATGGCAAAGATCACCAGCGCAAACATTGCGGTGAAGCCGTAGCGATAGAATTGGAATGCGGCTTTGTACATGGAGGAAACAAGGATATCCGTTTTTTCCTGCGGGCCGCCCTGCGTGATCAGGTAGATGATGTCGAATTTGTTGAATGTCCAAACCACGCCCAGAATAATGGCGGGTGTTAGGACGGGTCGAAGCAGGGGCAGGGTAATATTGTAGAATTGCTGCCATCTGTTTGCGCCGTCAATTTCCGCGGCTTCATAATATTCCTGTGAGATGCTTTGCAGTCCGCCAAGGATGATGACAGACATAAAGGGAATACCCAGCCAGATATTTGCGATGAGCACGGAAACAAACGCCCAAAAAGGGTCCTGTTTCCAACTGACGGGGCCAATCGTTGCGGCCAGCCACGCGAATCCATTGCCGATGCCGACGATGTTTACTGTATTTTGACTGACCGTTGTCAGCCAGGAGTTGAGGTTTCCCAGCAGGATGTTGAATAAACCGTAACGGCTGTCGAATTCATTACGCAATGCCATGGCGGCGATGGTGGTTGGAATTGCCCAGGGGATGACGAGTAATGTGCGGTACAGTCCTTTGAATCTCAGGGGTCTGTTTAGCAGGATGGCCAGTCCCATGCCGCCCAGCAGGTGAAATGTGACGTTGATGCCTGTCCACAGGATGGTGCGCCAGAAGACCTCAAAGAATTTCGCGTCTTTGGCAACGCTGCCAGTGAACAACGCTTTGAGATTTTCCCAGCCATAGATAAGACCGTACTGGGCATTCTTTGTCGCCTGTGTTCCAAGGGATGCGTTTGAGAATGCGAGTTTGATCTCGAAAAGGAACGGGTAAATGATCAGAAAAAGTACGCCAATAAACGCCGGCATGATCAAGAGATAGGCCAGCCCCACGCGGCTGGTTTTTGATTTGCTTGTGAACTGCACAACCGCATACAGCGCCAGGATGCCGAGCGCTGCAATGATGCCCGCGATCATTTTGCCGGAAGACTTGGTGGCGATCTTTGCGCTGATGAGGGATTTTTGCATGCTTGTGAGAAAGTCAACGGGCATGTTCACAAACTTACTGACGGCGCCGTCTCCAAGTTTGATCAGGTCGGTCAGGTCGAAAAAGTAAATCACGACTGTCAGAGTCAGGAGACCAAGTACAACCTGGATGATTCGAGTGATGATATTGGCAGTTTGGTTAACTGGCTGGCGGAAGAAAATTTGATAAAAATAAATTTCAATGATTGCAAGTCCGCCCAGGATCGCAAAAAGAAAACCGCCGATCTCCTGAAGACGTTCAACCACGATTTTGCTGGTTAATGTGATGCCGTCTGCAAAAGGTATAATTAATGACGATATGACAAAATAAATCGAGGCAAGTACGGCAATCCATAAAATGGCTGGCAGGTTTTTTTGCAGGAAGTTTTCTTTTTCCATATTAACCTCTATTATTCACTGCTGATTGGGATTTGCTGTGCTGATGCTGAAAAATGATTGTCCAATCCCGAAAAGCTTTTCAAGGAGCATATCTGGAGTCCATCAGCTTGCTGATGGACTTTTTAAGAAGTACCGAATTTATTTATTTGCAGCATAAAATAAGATGGAAAGCATGAAATATGCTTTCCATCTTATTTATTGAACTGGAAAATTATGGGGCTGTGCCGAGTGTGGCAACGCAGGCATCAGCGGCTTCCTGGGCGGCAGGAGCGGCATCCGCAGGCTTGACTGTGCCAGCCATTACTCCTTCGAGGTTCGGGCGCCAGGCATCCCATGCGCAGCGCATTTCGGGAGCGGCAGGTTGACCGCGGCCAACAGCGAGGTCAGCCATCGAACCGGCGAGGATCGGGTCGCTTTCGATGCTGGGGTCCTTCGCGATTTCGGTGTTGGAGGGCAGGCGTTTGAATTCATCGAGCCACATCTTTTGAACGTCAGCAGAGGTCATGTAGGTAATGAACGCGGTGACAGCTTCCTGGCGGGCGGCATCATCGAGAACAGCATTGGAGACCATGAAATACTTGCCGGCGGTCATTTCGGTGTAGGCTTTGCCGTTGATGGTGGGAACAGGAGCCACGCCGAGGTTGTCACCGAGGGCTGTGGTGTAATCGCCGAGCGACCAGTCGCCATTGATGATCATGGCGGCCTTGCCTTCCTTCATCAGGGTGTCGGCGCAGGCGTAATCACATTCCGCGGGAACGACGCCGTCGGTCTTGAGCGAGGCAACAAAGGTCAGATAATCAACGAAAGCCTGGTTGTCGAAGGTGGGTTGATCATTCTCATCAAGAGGCCAGCCGCCGAAAGCGCCATAGAAACCAGCGCCCCAGAAGGGTTCATTTAAGTTGTAGGCAAAGCCCTGAACATCGCCTTTGGTGAGTTCCTTGGAGACGGTGATCAATTCTTCGAATGTGGCAGGGGGTTCGGCGATCAGGGATTTGTTGTAGATCAACATCAAGTGATTGCCGTAGTTATCGGGGACGCCCCAAAGTGTGCCGCCGACTTTGGCGGGGTCAAGGGAGCCGGGGAAGAATTGACCGAGGAAGGCGTCATCGAATAAAGCGTCGGCGGGGGCAATGATTTCGAGGGTGCTGAAAGGACCAGCGAAGTCATTGGGGACGCGCACCACATCAGGAGCGGCCTCGGCGAGGGAAGCGGTCTGGAACTGGTCACGCAGGGCTTCGTTCTCATAGTGAGTGCGCTCGACTGTGATGTTCGGGTTGGCATCCTGGAAATCAGCGATCAGTTTGTCAATGAACACGTCAACGTCTTCACCTTCCTGTTCCCAGAAAGTAATTGTGATGGGTTCAGCAGGGGCTTCGGTTGCAACAGGGGCTTCAGTGGCGGCAGGCGCTTCAGTAGCGGCAGGCGCTTCGACGGCGGGGGCTTCAGTGGCGGGGGCGCCACCGCAAGCTGTGAGGAACATGCTGGCAATTACCAGGACACTAATTAATAAAACTAATTTGGTTTTCATTACTCTTCTCTCCTTACATATTGATGTTTTTTGATTGATTTTTCCTGGACAGATTATCTTATTTTTTATTGAGAGCGGGTACCACCTCCTTTTATTTACCGGCAGCCGCCTGTTTTATTTCAGGCGTGAGAATATCCCTGTAAACGGGATGTTTCTTTTCAGTTATATATCGTGTATGACAATATTACTGCCTGCACGGTTGCGCCCATTAACGAGGAACGCCATCCAGGCAGGGCTATTGTAGTTCCATCGGTAAAAATATTACAGGTTGGCGCACTGTTTTGCGCCAACCTGTAATGAGCTTTACCCGGTTCTGATTACCGAATAGCTTCTTCGGTTTCCGCATCGAAGATATGGAATTTGTCCATATCGAAGATCACCTGGGGGGTATCGTTGACGCGCAATTTCGAGCGCGGGTCAACGCGTCCTACAAAGACATTTTTACCGCTGACAAGATATAGGAGAGTTTCATTTCCCATTAGTTCGGTTACATCCACCTTGGCGGCGATCTTTTCGCCGTGGATATTTTGTGGGGCGAATTCGGGGTCGTGGATATTCTCAGGGCGAATGCCAAAGACAACGCTCTTACCGCCCATGTTTTTGTAGGGTGCGGCGTGACCGGCGGGAATCTCGACTTTGAAATCGCCGGAGTCCACCATGATCTTGTCACCCTCTTTGACCAGTTTGGCGGGGAAGAAGTTCATGGCGGGAGAACCAATGAATCCTGCCACAAACAAACTTTGTGGGTAGTCGTAAAGGTTCTGCGGCGTATCCAGTTGCAGAAGTTTGCCTTTGTTGATCACGGCAATTCGGCTTGCCATGGTCATGGCTTCGGTTTGATCATGGGTCACGTAAATGAAAGTGGTCTGCAAGCGCTGGTGTAATTTGCTGATCTCAGAGCGCATCTGCACGCGCAGTTTTGCGTCCAGGTTCGAGAGCGGCTCATCGAACAGGAATACTTTTGGTTCGCGCACAATGGCGCGTCCCACGGCCACACGCTGGCGTTGACCGCCGGAAAGCTGGCGCGGCTTGCGTTGGAGCAGGTCTGTAATGCCGAGGATTTCAGCGGCATCACTCACGCGGCGCTTGATTTCCTCTTTTGGTGTTTTGCGCAGCTTCAACCCGAAGGCCATGTTGTCATAGACCGAAAGATGCGGATATAACGCATAAGACTGGAAGACCATGGCAATGTCGCGGTCTTTAGGCGCAACATCATTCACTACGCGGTCACCGATGAGTATCTGTCCATCCGTGATTTCTTCCAGTCCGGCCAGCAGGCGCAGGGCGGTTGTTTTACCGCAGCCTGAGGGGCCGACCAATACAAGGAACTCTTTATCCTCAACTTTGATGTTGAGGTCTTTGATGATCATAAGATCACCGAACTTCTTGAACACGTTCTGATATGTAACGCTTGCCATGGGAATCCTCCAGTTGTAATAGTATAGTGACTGGATTATAAATCTTATTGCCTTTTTTGTCCTGTGTTTCGGCGTCGAATTACATGGCTTTTGCAAAGTCAGGAAAATCTTAACGCGAATTCCGCGAAAAGGCGAATGACGCGAATTTTTAATGACTTTCGCGAAAATTCGCTCACTTCGCGCCTTTTGCGTTAGCCTTGTGCCACAAAATCAAAAAGCCGTCAACGGACTTTGCAAAAACCATACGTCGAATTATCGTCTCTGCAATTGGACTAGCCGCGTGCGAGGGCAACCGGTTTTCCGAGGCGCGCTGATTCGAGTAATGCAAGGATGACAGCGACATTTCCACGGCTGTCTTTATGGGAGATGCGCGGCGCTGTGTTTTGTGTGATCGCATCGCACATATCTTCCACTTCGCCGAGGTATAACTCGTTCCCTTTGATCTTAATTTTTTCCTGTTCGTTGTTGCGCGAAAGGAAAATTTCACTTGTTTTGCCGGGCTTGAATGGAGCGGGAATGGTCAGCGATGCTTCTGTACCCACGATCTCGATCATGGAACGATCAGGGGATTTGAATCCACTGTCGAATTGGGCATGGACTCCACCCTCGAACCTCATCTGCCCGATGAATGAATCGTCGGTTCCGCTTTCACTCTCAACCTGCCAGCCAAATACTTCAACAGGTTCAGCGCCGACGATCATTCGCGCATAGGAAATCGGGTAGCATCCCACATCCCAGATACTGCCGCCGCCCATCTCTTTCTTTGATCGAATATCGCCTTCGCGCGTCAGCGGAAAAGTAAACGCGCCTTTGATGAGTTGTAGTTTGCCAAGTAGTCCGCTGTCTACAATTTCCTTGACTTTCAATGTTTGCGCGTGATGGCGGTACATGAAGGCTTCTTCAAGTATCTTGCCTGTTTCTTGAGCGGCTTGACTCATGGCATCCACTTCGGCGAGAGTCAGTGCAAAAGGTTTTTCACACAGAACATGTTTGCCGGCGCGCAGGGCTTTGATCGTCCATTCGGCGTGCAGGTGGTTGGGCAATGGGTTGTAGATCACGTCAATTTCAGGGTCGGCGAGCAGGGCTTCGTAACTGCCATGCGCGCGCGGAATGTTCCACTCGCGCGCATATGCCTCAGCGGAGGAAATGCTCCTCGAAGCAACGGACAGCAATCGGGTGCGTTTTGAGGCGCGCAGGGGTTTGATCAAGGCTTGATTTATTTTTGCTGTTGAGAGCAGTCCCCAGTTAAGTATTTTGTTCATTTGGAATCCTTTTTGTAAGTATTGCGACTGAGATGATTAATATCATCATAAACACAACGTTGAGCGAGAAGCCGATTTGCAGACCGAATAGGTCGCTGCCCCATGCGATAACCCAGGGACCAATGGCGCCGCCAAGACCCGCAAAGGTAAAGAGTACACCGAGAATTGTATTCCCGTTTTCTGTGTGTGTGTCTGAAACCGCGGCTGTGATGGTGGGGAAGATGATCGAAAGGAAGAAGCCTGTGACGGGTAAAAGAAAGAACGTCTCTTTTGGACCGAACATGCCGGCCGCAAAACTGAGGATGCCGCCAATGGTCATGATCAGGATTGAACGCAGATAGCCGACGCGATGAACAAAAAATCCGCCGACCAAACGCCCGATCATCATCATTGCAAAGAGTAGAGAGAGTGATTGACTACTGGTGGTTACTGGAATATTGCGGATTTCCTGGAGGAAGGTCACGAGCCAGGACGCAATGCCGATCTCCGCCGCGACGTAGAATGTGATCGCAATATAGAACCAGGGCAGTTGTCCTTTGAATGCGATCTGTGGAATGTGGCGGAAATCAAGCTGTGCTTTTTCTTCCGCTTTGGGAAAGCGCAGGAAGATGAAAATAAACACGAACAGGGCGATCAGCAGAATATCCCAGCGGTAGATCGTGCGCCAGGATACGCTTATGCTTAAGAGCCAGCCTGCAAGGAGCGGCGCGACAAGTGAGCCTAATCCATGCAGGACTGCCATGAGGTTGAGATAAAGTCCTTTGCGTTCGTGATGCAAACTGACGATAATTGCATTGGGTCCAAGTTCAAGCGATCCCAATCCCAAGCCGAGCACAAAGAGCGAACCTGAAAGCAATACTGCGGATGAAAAAAAACTGTATCCGCCAACGCCGATTCCGAGAAATATGCCTGCCAGTAGGATAACGCTTTTTAATCCGAAGCGGTCAGCAAGAATGCCTGTGATCAACGTGGCGATGAGAAATCCCAGATATTCGCCGAAGAAAATATTTCCGCCTGTGCCATAGCTGAAATTTAGTTCTGCAAGCATGGCGGGCAGGGTGGGTCCTTTGAGGTTGTCGGTGAAGCCAAAGACGAAGAAGGCAAGAAAACAGCCTACTGTGAGAAGAAAGATTGTTGTTTTCGATGGTTTGGTTTGCATGATGAGGGAAATTATAACGGGTCTGGTCTCGTATGTTGAAACCAGACCCGTTATTTTGTAGTTGCGACTTTTAGTCGCGTTTGCACTGTAATAAACGACTACACCTGCCCTGGCGGGCGGTGCCAGGGAAGTCGTTACTACATAAATCTGCTAGCTTGTCTGTGAAAACTTCGCAAGCCTGTTAAATTGGGTAGATAAAGATGGATACAGATCACGATATATTGGATAGAGTTCATTATAGAGCGCGCTGTTAGCACTTGGTTTCGTAACACCTGTGACCTGGATCGCTTTCTCGCAGGCTGTTTGCACGTCGGGGAATGCTCCCGTGCCGACAGCCGCAAGCAATGCCGCGCCGAAAGCTGAGCCTTCTACAGAGGATACAGTTGCCAATTCGATGTCAAAAACATCTGCGAGGATTTGCCGCCAGAGCGCGTTTTTTGCCCCGCCGCCTGTTATGCGAATTTCCTTGATCTTTCCCACACCCGCGTTCTTGATTAATTCGAAACTGTCTCGCAATCCAAAAGATACACCTTCGAGGACGGCGCGAGTCATGTGGGGCAGGGCATGGCGCACAGTCAGACCTACAAAGGCTCCACGCGCAAGCGGATCGGGGTGAGGCGTGCGTTCGCCTGTGAGGTATGGAAGGAAGATCAGTCCTTCACTGCCGGGCTGAATATTGGCTGCGGGTTCGAGAAGTTGGTCGTAGCTGGTATTTGGGGCAAACGTATCACGATGCCAGCGCAGACTGCCTGCGGCTGAGAGCATAACTCCCATGAAATGCCATTTGTCCGGCACGGAATGACAGAATGCGTGTAACCGTCCTTCGGGTTCAATGGCCGGTGTGTCTGTTGTGACAAAGACCACGCCAGAAGTGCCGAGGCTGAGCGAGGCGACGCCCGCGCTGACTGCGCCTGTGCCGACTGCGCTGGTAGCTTGGTCTCCTCCGCCAGCAATCACAGGAGTGCCAGCAGGCAAGCCGAGTTCGGCTGCCACGTTGGGAAGCAACGCGCCGGTAATATCTGTCCCTTCGTACACTTTGGGAAGATACTCGAATGGAATATCAAGCGCGGTTAATACTTCCTGCGACCAGCTTCGCTTTTTCAAGTCAAATAGGATCGTGCCGGCTCCGTCCGCACAGTCAATGGCGAATTCGCCTGTCATTTTATAACGTACATAATCTTTTGGAAGAAGGATATGGCGCACGCGTTTCCAGATTTCGGGTTCATGTTCCTGCACCCAGAGAATCTTGGGAGCGGTGAAACCTGTCAGCGCGTCATTGCCTGTGATCTGGATCAGTCTCTCGCGTCCGAGTCTTGCGCGGATGGCGTCGCATTGCGCGGCTGTGCGCTGGTCGTTCCACAAGAGAGCGGGGCGTAGTACCTCGCCTTTTTCATCCAGCAAAACCAGTCCATGCATTTGCCCCGTTAATCCGATACCTTTGATTGCGGATACATCCACGTTTGTTTTTGCAAGTACTTGACGGATGCTCTCGACGGTGCCAGTCCACCACAGGGAAGGGGATTGCTCGCTCCATAAAGGATGGGGCGTCTCAAAGGAATATTCACTCGATGCCACGCCTACTACCGATCCATGCTCGTTCATCAACAGGGCTTTGGTGGCGGTTGTTGATGAGTCAATGCCAATGAAAAATGTCATTTTGATACCTCTTAGCAGGGCGGGTTTGCAACCCGCCAAAGCCTGTCCTACAACTTAATGCAAGAAGCGAATGCCGCTAATTTTTCAAGGATCAATCGAGAAACTTGTTCGTTAGCGGCATTCGCTTTGAAAAAACTGTGACGGCCTTGTTTCTGGCTGTTATCGATTACCCAGCAACAAGTCAATCGTGAGTTGGTCGAGGCGTTCGTACTGCAATCCGCGCGCGCTGATCACTGAACGGTCGAAGGGTTGGGCTTTGATTGCCTTTGCCTTTTCCGGGCTGTATTTACCGAAATATTGACTCATCGAACCATCGTCAGCATTGACCTCTGCCAATAGCGCCTGAATTTCCTTGTCGGCGTTGAACTGGGCGGCTTTCTCTTTCAGCATGAGATAGGTTCGCATACAGCCGCGGGCGAAGTCTTTGACGCCTTCGAAGTCTTCAGTGCGATAAGCATGCGCGTCGAAATGGCGCGAGCCGGCGTATTTTACATCTTCGAGGAATTTCACCAGATAGAATGCGGCTTTGAGGTCACGTGAGCCGAAGCGCAGGTCCTGGTCATAGCGGCCGGGATACTGGTCATTCAGGTCAATGTGGAAGAGTTTGCCCGCTTCCCAAGCCTGGGCGACACCGTGCATGAAATTGAGTCCAGCCATGTGTTCGTGTGCCACTTCGGGATTGACGCCCACCATTTCAGGATGGTCAAGGGTTGCGATGAATCCCAGCATGTGACCAGTGGTCGGGTTGTACATGTCGCCGCGCGGTTCGTTGGGCTTGGCTTCGAGTGCAAATTTCAGGTCATACTTTTTATCGAGCGCATATTCGCAGAAGAAGTTCATGGCTTCGCGATTGCGTTTGATGGCGTCAACTGCACTCTTGGATGAGTCGGTTTCGGTGCCTTCACGTCCGCCCCAGAAGACGTAGATCTTTGCGCCGAATTCCACGCCCAAG
Source organism: Herpetosiphon sp. (assembly GCA_020717985.1). Classification (GTDB taxonomy): domain Bacteria; phylum Chloroflexota; class Anaerolineae; order Anaerolineales; family Villigracilaceae; genus Villigracilis. The sequence goes on from DYDH01000021.1 coordinate 23,394, forward strand.
TCAATGGCGTTCAAGGTCTTTTGAATGGCGTAGGCGCGCACCTTTGGATCATTGGCTGTGAAAGCGCCATCCTTGAAGATGGGATCGCCAAACAGGTTGGTGGTCGCCATCGGCACGACGAGACCGGTATCAGACAGCGCCTTGCGGAAATCCTTCTTGATGGCATCGGCTTCGGCGGGTGTGGCGTCGATCGGTATCAGATCGTTGTCGTGGAAGTTGACGCCATACGCGCCGACTTCGCTCAATAGGTACACCAATTCGGCAGGTGTTTTTGATTCGCGTACTGTTCCGCCGAAGGGGTCGCGGCCCATGTTGCCGACAGTCCACAGTCCAAATGTAAATTTGTGTTCGGGTTTTGGTTCAAATGTTTTGCTCATGTTTTTAGCCTTTTTTCTTGAAATAGACATCGACCAATATTGCGAGTATCAGCACGATTGCCTTTAATACATATTGCCAGGCGGGAGCCACGTTCATCATTTGCAAGCCGGTGGATAAACTGGCGATAATCAAAGCGCCGATCATCGCGCCTTGGATTGTTCCAACGCCACCCAAAGTGGATGTGCCGCCGAGAATACAGCTGGCAATTGCATCCAATTCATAACCTACGCCAGCGGCGGTCGTCCCGTAGCCTACATAAGAAGCCAACACCACTCCGCCCACACCGGAGAGGAATCCCATCAGGATGAAAATTTTGAATGTCATGCCGGATATGCTAATTCCAGAGAGGCGGGCCGCTTCCTTGTTGCCTCCGATGGCATACGCATAACGACCAAAACGGGTGTTGTTCGAAAGGTAGATCATGGTCATGGCAGTTACAGCGAGCAAAAGTACCGGGTTCTGAATCCCTTTGTAACTATTGACATTGTAGACATAGATAAGAATGACCACTGCGGCGAAACCGGTAGCCAGCAGATCAATGTAAATATTTTGCAGTTCAAAGCCATGCTTACGTTTGCTTTGGCGGCTGCGGAACATATTCCAAAAGAGGAAACCAATTGCCACTACGCCAAAGATCCAACCCCAGATGATCGGTACATATCCCTGGGCTATGTCCGAAAACCAGGGCTGGTTTGCTGGAATGGTCTTCCCGCCAGTGACTAATAGGATAAGTCCGGTGAGAAGCCACTGACCGCCCAAAGTTACAATGAAGGAAGGCACACCCCGAAAGGCGATGATATAACCTTGAATGGCGCCGAATAACGTGCCAACCAGCAGGCCGACGAGCACACTAAGCGCTCCTGCCAACAATGGTTGATTGGGCAGGTATTTAAACCAGATAGTCGCCTGGAAATAAGCCGCCACCACCGAAACAAAGCCTGCAAGTTTGCCCACAGAAAGGTCAATGCCGCCAATAACAATGACGAGCACCATACCAGACGCTAAAAAGGCTGTTACAGACATTTGACGGAAAAGGTTTGAGATATTCTGGGGAGCCAGATACGTGCCGCCTGTGGTAAAGAAAAAAATTGCCCAAATGCCGATCAACGCCAACAGGATTGTATAAGTTTGCATATTGAGGCGCACAACCTGTAACAACTCAGGCAAAAAGTCGTTTTTTTTCTGCGCATTTTGGTTGGAAATAGCCATGGAATTACCTCGCTTTAATTCATTAATTTTTCGTTAGGATGAAATACCGGTGGCTAACGCCATCACGCGTTCCACAGTTGCCTCGGCAACGGACAAAGTAGTGGTTGAATGTCCTCTACACATTACCATGATTCGGTCGCTCATCCCAAGTACTTCTTCCAAATCGCTGGAGATCATGATGATTGCCACACCCTTCTCTGCCAGATCGTTCATAAGCTTGTAAATTTCATACTTTGCGCCAACATCAATACCGCGGGTCGGGTCATCCATGATGAGCACCGATGGCTTCGACATCAACCATTTCGAGATAACGACTTTTTGCTGATTTCCACCTGACAAGGTTTCAACTGCCACTTCGAGGCTGGGTGTCTTAATTGTCAAATTTTTCGACTGCTGCATGCTGGCTTTTAATTCTGCATCAGCATCAATTCTAAAGAAACTCGAGAATTGATCCAGATTGGGCAGTGAAATATTTTTCAAGATGGATTGGATCAGTACCAGTCCCATCCCTTTGCGATCTTCTGGTACGAGGCTCAATCCTGCATTGATCGCTTCGCGGGCGCTACTGGGTTTGATTTCCAGGTCGTTCAACAGGATTTTCCCATTGATAACTTTGCCATACTCGCCAAACAGAGTCATAACAAGTTCAGTCCGCCCCGCTCCCATTAAGCCGGCAATCCCAAGGATTTCTCCCTTCCGAACATCGAAACTTACTCCATTCAAAACTTTGCGTGTTGCTTCATTGGGATCGAGCGCTTGCAGATCTTCCACTTTAAAAATAACATTGCCCGGGGTACGACTTGCCTTTGGAAAGCGCTCCTTCATTTCGCGCCCCACCATGTATTTAACCAATTTTTCCTGGGTTAAATTTTTTGTTTCCTCAGTAACGATCTCTTTGCCATCCCGCATAACTGTAACCTTATCAGTAATGCGGAAAAGTTCTTCCAGTTTATGTGTTATATAAATACAGGTAATGCCGTTGCTCTTAAGAATTTTGAGAATGTCCATCAGTTTGTCAATTTCGGCTTCACTGAGGGCGCTTGTAGGTTCATCCAGGATTAAGACCAGCGCTTTTTCGGAAAGAGCTTTGGCAATTTCCACCATTTGCATCTTGCCAACCCCGAGGGTTTTTACTATTGCCTGTGGAGGAACATCCAATTGATATTTCTCCAGGATTTCCCTTGTGTTCGCGTATAACTTATTCCAGTTTATTGCACCGCGTTCCACCGGCTCTCGTCCCAGGAAAACATTTTCGCCAACCGACATGGTCGGCACCAATGTAAGTTCCTGATAAACGATTGCAATACCTTTGTTACCTGCTTCCTGAATGGCGCTTTCGCCTAACAGCAATTCCTCCCCATTAAAGATCACGCTTCCATCGTAGGTGTCATGGGGGTAGACACCCGATAGTATTTTCATTAATGTGGATTTGCCCGCGCCATTTTCCCCGCAAATCCCATGGATTTCGCCGCGACGAATCTTAAAAGAGACATCGTTCAACGCCACCACGCCTGGGAATTTTTTGGTTACGTTTTTAAATTCGAGAATGATGTCATTGTCCACTGTAAACTCCTTTAATCCATCCGAAATAGGGCTTACGCAACCCCAAAAAATATCCGAAGTTTTTTTCTTATTTTAAACTAATTTACGTTAATTAGTAACACCAAATCCGCGGAGAAAAAAACATTGTACGTAAACACTACAAACAAAGGATCAACTTTTATAACAATTTTTATGGGATTCCCGGCCCCTATTATAGAGGCCGGGAAATAAAACTAGGTGGAAATTAATTAGGGTTTGGGAGGAAGCTGATCAGCGGGGATGTCGCGATAGACATCGTCATAGGACTGGAAACCACTCTTTACGACGAGATCGTACACGTTATCTTTGTTGACTTGTTGAACTTCGAGGAATACGCAGGGAACTTCGCCTGTCTTGGAAGGATCAACTGTCAATTCTGCCAGAGTGAAATTCTTCATGTTTTCAACAGTTTCGCCTTTTATCAACTGATCCATCACCTTGGTGGCCAGCGGGGTTAGGTTGCGGAAATCCTTGAGGATGGAAACGGTGAGTTCGCCCTTGACGATGCTGTTGGAGCCGTCGGCGGTGGCATCTTGACCGGAGATCGGTACTGTGCCAGCCAAACCTTGAGCTTTCATGGCTTGCAGAGCGCCAAGCGCTGTGCCGTCATTGGAAGCGACTACTGCGTCAACTTTATTGCCTTGAGCAGTGAGGATGTTCTCCATCAACTTGAGGGCATTGGCAGCATCCCAGTTCTCAACACCTTGCTGGGCGACGATCTTGATCACGCCGCTGTCAACGTAGGGCTGAAGGACTTCGGTCTGACCCTTGGTGAACAGGGTGGCATTGTTGTCGGTGGGGGAACCAGCGAGTTGGACCACTTTGGCGGGGTTGTCTTTCGTCCAGGTGGCGCTTCCGGGAAGTCCCAGGGCGGTCATAACACCCATAGCCTGCTGACGACCGACTTCGACGTTGTCGAAGGACAGGTATGCAGCGATCTTGGATGTCTTGATCAGGCGGTCATAAGCGATCACTTTCACGCCGGCATCGGCGGCTTTGTCCACTGAGGTCACAACAGAGTCGCCGTCTTCAGCAACAACGAGCAAGCCCTTAACGCCCTGGCTGACCATGTTGTCGATCTGGTCATTCTGTAATTTAACGTCATGGTTGGCTTCGGCAGAGATGACTTCGTAGCCTTTTTCTTCGAGTAACTTGCGCATCAAAACTTCTTCGTTTTTCCAGCGTTCAGTCGCAAAGTCGGAGAAGGAAAGACCAATTTTGACTTTTTCAGCCGCAGGAGCAGCAGCTTCACCGGGTTTGGGAGGGCGCTGAGCATCAGGGACGTCGCGATAGACATCGTCATAGGACTGGAAACCACTCTTTACGACGAGATCGTACACGTTATCTTTGTTGACTTGTTGAACTTCGAGGAATACGCAGGGAACTTCGCCTGTCTTGGAAGGATCAACTGTCAATTCTGCCAGAGTGAAATTCTTCATGTTTTCAACAGTTTCGCCTTTTATCAACTGATCCATCACCTTGGTGGCCAGCGGGGTTAGGTTGCGGAAATCCTTGAGGATGGAAACGGTGAGTTCGCCCTTGACGATGCTGTTGGAGCCGTCGGCGGTGGCATCTTGACCGGAGATCGGTACTGTGCCAGCCAAACCTTGAGCTTTCATGGCTTGCAGAGCGCCAAGCGCTGTGCCGTCATTGGAAGCGACTACTGCGTCAACTTTATTGCCTTGAGCAGTGAGGATGTTCTCCATCAACTTGAGGGCATTGGCAGCATCCCAGTTCTCAACACCTTGCTGGGCGACGATCTTGATCACGCCGCTGTCAACGTAGGGCTGAAGGACTTCGGTCTGACCCTTGGTGAACAGGGTGGCATTGTTGTCGGTGGGGGAACCAGCGAGTTGGACCACTTTGGCGGGGTTGTCTTTCGTCCAGGTGGCGCTTCCGGGAAGTCCCAGGGCGGTCATAACACCCATAGCCTGCTGACGACCGACTTCGACGTTGTCGAAGGACAGGTATGCAGCGATCTTGGATGTCTTGATCAGGCGGTCATAAGCGATCACTTTCACGCCGGCATCGGCGGCTTTGTCCACTGAGGTCACAACAGAGTCGCCGTCTTCAGCAACAACGAGCAAGCCCTTAACGCCCTGGCTGACCATGTTGTCGATCTGGTCATTCTGTAATTTAACGTCATGGTTGGCTTCGGCAGAGATGACTTCGTAGCCTTTTTCTTCGAGTAACTTGCGCATCAAAACTTCTTCGTTTTTCCAGCGTTCAGTCGCAAAGTCGGAGAAGGAAAGAC
>DYDH01000021.1:28924-34388 GCA_020717985.1 Herpetosiphon sp.
TCTTCGTTTTTCCAGCGTTCAGTCGCAAAGTCGGAGAAGGAAAGACCAACTTTGACTTTTGCGCCTGCGGCAGGAGCGGCAGCGCCACCACCACAAGCGACGAGTACGAAGGATGCGATCATCAATATGCTCAAAAGAGCGAGTAGATTTTTTTTCATTCTTCTCTCCATTAATTATTGTAGGTTTATTCGACACTTATTTCTTGAAAAAACACAAATGATTTTATACTATCTTAGCATGTCACCTCCGTGAATAAAATTTTTACCGAATAAGGGTATAAATCGCGCTCCTTGGTTTTCTAACTGATCACCATTTCACGCAAAATATCATCTAAAACAACCGCCACAGCGCCCAATACACTTGCTTCAGTGCTGCGCTTGGAGAACTCAATTCGTAAATTTTCAGTGGCAGGTTGTAATGCGTTGGAAAAGATCGTTTTCTCAATAATCGATTGCATAATATCCTTCCCCAGGATAAACGCCCCTCCAATCACAATCAAGTCGGGATTAAAAATATTGACCAAGTCGGCAATTCCCTCTCCTAAATTAACAGCGACTTCCTCGATTGCCTGGCGGCAGATCAAATCTCCATTCAAGGCAAATTTCACCACCATTTCGAAAGTAAGGTTGTCGAAATCACCTGAACATGCATCCAGTAACAATTGATCGTGATGTGTCTGGAATTCTTTTTTGACTCGGCGCATGACCGCGCGTGGTCCGACCTGTGTTTCCCAACAGCCAACACGTCCACAGCCGCATTGTTCGCCCTGTGGGTTGCGCTGGATATGACCTATTTCCCCGCCATATCCATGTCCGCCGCGAAACAACCTGCCGTCTATCACAATGCCGCCACCCAAGCCAATGTCGGAGGTCAGATAAATAAAATTGTCAACATTTCGCGCCACGCCAAAATAATACTCCCCCAAAGCCGATAAATTCGCTTCGTTATCAATATAAATGGGTAGGTGGAAACGTTGATTCCACATTAACCGAAGCGGTACATTTTTCCAGTGCAGGTTGGGGGCTATGATCAAGTTCCCCTGGCGAATATTGACTAGCCCGGGCACGCCAACCCCAATTCCCAAGGGACGCAGCTTTTGTTCTTTGGCTATCGTTAGCGCCTGATCTATATATTTTTCCGTCTGGTTAATAATGTCAGTTTGAGATTGTGATAACGTGGTCTGGGCTCTGATTTCCCACAAAGTCTCTGCCACAAAATTAGTAAGAAGTACCGATATAAAATTCACCCCAATTTCCACCCCGATCACTGCGCCGCCGTCAGGTCTTAACCCTAAAAGGATGGATGGACGGCCAATTTTTGAATTCTGTAACTTATCTTCGAAAACCAGGTCATCCTCAATCAACACATTGACGATATTGGAAACTGTCCCGCGGGTTAAGCCTGTAACATTAGCCACTTGAGCTCGTGATATGGGTGCGTGAAGACGAAGAGTATTAAGTACAAGAGACCTGTTTACCTTCCGTACTTTTTCCTGATCGCCAGTGAGCATAGTGGGTATGTCCAGACTTTGTTTAGTGATTAGATAAACTAATTCATCCATTATAATGATATTTTGAAAAAAAACAAGACTATTCTGAGCCTTCAATATCCGAATTATTCTGAAGAGGTAAAAAAGCAGACCCAAGACCCGCCTCACGCGGACCTCGAGCCTGCTTCCAATTAATAAACAGAGTCCTGGCTTTTAGTTTTTCTTCTTAAGCAAGCGAAACCCCAATCAGTCTACTTCTCCGAGATAAAAAACTAGCGGGGACGTCGTCCCCGCTAGTTTGGTGGTCGTAATTTTTATTTTTTTAGCGCATCCCAGCCTGCATATTTTGCCGTGTCACCCAACTCTGCTTCAATCCGCAAGAGTTGATTGTATTTCGCCACGCGATCCGAGCGGGCGGGTGCGCCAGTTTTGATTTGGCCTGTATTGAGCGCAACAGCAAGATCTGCAATGGTGGAGTCTTCCGTCTCTCCTGAGCGGTGAGAGGTGACCGCGCGCCATCCTGCGCGATGACAAAGTTCCACGGCTTCGATGGTTTCGGTGAGCGAGCCGATCTGGTTCACTTTCACGAGCAGGGCATTCGCGGCTTTCTCCGCAATTCCCTTGCGGACGCGTTCAGGGTTCGTTACGAGCAAGTCATCGCCCACGATCTGGAGTTTATCGCCCAATTCCTTGGTCATCAAAATCCAGGAACTCCAGTCATCCTGCGCGAGACCATCTTCAATGGAAACGATGGGGTAGTCCTTGACCCACTTCGACCAGAGTTCCACCATTTGCTCGCCTGTCAATTCCTTGCCTTCTTTGCGAAGATTGTATTTCTTGGTCTTTTCGTCGTAGAGTTCGGAAGCGGCAGGATCAAGCGCAAGTGCAATATCTTTCCCGCGCCCTGCCTTGAATCCAGCCTTTTCAATCGCGGCAAGAATGACTTCAATGGCTTCATTGTTCGCTTTCAGTGACGGGGCGTACCCGCCTTCATCGCCAACCAGTGTGACATAGCCTTTTTCCTTCAAAACGGATTTCAAGGCGTGGTAAATTTCCGCGCCCCAGCGCAAGCCTTCTGTAAAGGTTGGCGCGCCAAATGGCATAACCATGAATTCCTGCATGTCAGTGGACTGCCACGCGGTATGCGCACCGCCGTTCAAAACATTCATCATTGGTACGGGAAGTACATGGGCATGTACGCCGCCGAGATAGCGATAAAGCGGCATTCCAAATGAATTTGCCGAAGCTTTGGCAACTGCAAGGCTGACTCCCAAAATTGCATTCGCGCCCAGTTTGGCTTTATTGGGTGTTCCGTCCAGGGTCAGCAGTTCAGCGTCAATTCCTCTTTGGTCGGATGCATCCCAGCCGAAGAGTGCGTCTGAGATCAAGCCGTTAACGTTTGCAACTGCTTTCGATACGCCTTTGCCAAGATAGCGTTTCTTGTCGCCATCACGCATTTCCAAAGCTTCATGCTCGCCGGTGGATGCGCCTGAGGGAACCGCAGCGCGGCCCCATGCTCCGTCCATCAAAACCACTTCCACTTCAACAGTGGGGTTGCCGCGTGAATCGAGAATTTCAAGTGCGGAGATGCTTTCAATTGTGGTATCCATTTTGTAACTCCTAGGTAGGGTGTTTGTGAATAATGTATCAAGTATAATCGCATTTTATATGGAGAGCCAATCTTGAATGTACAGCAGGGTTTTGATCCGCGTGACCGAAAAAAATATTATCTGGAAGATACATCCGCGCGCCGTTCCATATTTTGGCTGATTCGCATTCTTTTTCGTACTGTTGCGGTGATAAATGTGGAGGGATTGGGAAATTTTCCGTTGGATGGTCCTGTCATTATTGCGGCGAATCATGTTACCAATTTTGATGTTTTTCCCATGCAGCTTGTTGTGCCCCGCGCAATATGTTTTATGGGCAAGGCTGAATTGTTCAACACCCTGCTTGACCCATTGCTGCGTGTTCTATGTGCCTTCCCCGTGAATCGCGGTGAGAAAGATGAGTGGGCGCTTTGGCATGCGCGCAAAGTCCTCGCTCATGGACAAACCCTTGGCATGTTTCCGGAAGGGAAGCGCTCAAAAGGAAAGGGACTCGCCGTGGCAAAAACAGGCACAGCCAGAATGGCAATTGAAATGAATTGTCCGATCATCCCTGTGACGGTTGTTGGTACGGATAAACTTCTCAAACAATTTCCCCGCCGCTCGGTCGTGGTAATAAAACTGCTTCCGCCTATTTTGCCGAATTCAAGCGATACACCCCTTTCTCTTACCGACCGCTTGATGTTCGATCTTGCGGCTGGGTTGCCCGAATCCATGCGCGGCGTATATGCTGAAGTCCCAAAGGGATTTGGCGATTGAATACTTGTTTTTATCGTCAGTTTTCGTTTTTGATAGGCTGACATAATTGTTAAGAAAACGGTCATAATTTCCTTGCATTATTTTCCAGACAGAGTAAAATGAAGACAATCTCAGGAGACCTTCCTGAGAAATTCAAAAGAAAGGAGATTACACACAATGTTATTTTCACCCAAAGAAAAAGGTCAGGGTCTTGTTGAATATGCTCTAATTCTCGTTTTGGTAGCCATCGTCGTTATTGCGGCCCTCATGATCCTCGGACCGATTATCGGCAATGTATTCAGCAAAGTCAACTCCAGCCTTTCCAACGTGTAATTCATGTCCGTCAACAAAAAAGTCCTGTCGAAAGACAGGACTTTTTTGTTGCACACTGATATTGCTTATTGTCCGAAATACCCATCCAGAACGCGCTTGTAAAGAAAAGCAAAAGACGTGTGTCTGTTTGTCAATTTTATTCGAAGAGTTGGAAATGGCAAAACCCGACCGGATGTATTGTACAAGGTGAGCGCTTTAATCTTCGTGCTTTTCCAATTTCCTGGTGATCATCAGTAGAATAATGGATACAAAGATCAAGACCACAGACAAGGTCAACGCCACGCCAATGTTGCGTTCAAATCCCAGATAGATTGCCATCGGCATAGTCTGTGTGACTCCCTCCAAATTCCCTGCAAATAAAATTGTCGCGCCGAATTCTCCCAAAGCCCGTGTCCAGGTCAGGATGGCTCCGCTGGCAAGCGCGCGTCCTGCAAGTGGAATCATAACCTCGTAAAATAATTGCCAGTGGTTCGCGCCTTCCACGTGCGCGGACTCTTCAAGTTGAACATCAACCTGTGCAAAACCAATGCGCGCCGATCTTACATACAATGGCGCGGCAACAAAAGTCTGCGCAAGGACGACTGCCGCGGTGGTGAAGGGCAGGCTGATTCCAAAAAGACTCAACGTCGAGCCGAACAATCCCCTGCGTCCAAATGCGATCAATAATGCCAGACCTGCAACGGAAGGCGGCAATACGATCGGCAGGTCAAGAAGCAGCTCAAGCCATGATTTATGTTTGATCTTCCAGCGTGTCAAAACGTACGCCAAAGGTGTGCCGAAAATAATTGCGATGATTGTTGAAATTGAACTTGTGACCAGACTTAATCTGAGGGCTTTGAAGGCTTGCTCGGAAAACGCATTGTTGAAAAAGTCCGAATTGATCGAACGTAAAACCAGCGCAGCCAAAGGAAGCGCAAAAAGCGCAAGAAGAACCGTGCTGGGGATGATGAATATCCATTTTGAATATCCATCATTTAGAAGCGGGTGAAAAAACTTTCGAATTTTGGACATGAGATTCAAAAAAGTTGCGGGAATATCCCGCGACTTTCATTGTACTAAAGATTATTTGATTGGAGCAAATCCCCATTTTTGCAGAACAGCCTGCCCTTCTGATGAAAGGACATATTTTGCGAATGTTGCGGCGAGATCAGCGTTTTTAGATTGGGTCAGCGGCGCGATGGGATATTTCGCGATGACATTTAACTCGCTGGGGATCTCAATGGATTTCAATTCTGGTGCGGCGATTGAATCTGAAACGTAGACAATGCCTGCGTCGGCTTCGCCAAGCTGGACTTTGGCA
>DYDH01000516.1 GCA_020717985.1 Herpetosiphon sp.
CAGGGTATCTAATCCTGTTTGCTCCCCACGCTTTCGTGCCTGAGCGTCAGTTCTCGACCAGAAGACTGCCTTCGCCACTGGTGTTCTTTCCGATATCTACACATTCCACCGTTACACCGGAAATTCCATCTTCCTCTTCGAGACTCTAGACCTACAGTATCGGAAGCCTTGCATGTGTTAAGCACATGGATTTAACCCCCGACTTATAAGTCCGCCTGCGCACCCTTTACACCCAGTAAATCCGGACAACGCTTGCCACCCCTGTATCACCGCGGCTGCTGGCACAGAGTTAGCCGTGGCTTATTCGCAGAGTACCGTCAGTCCCGGTAAACCGGGATATTCTTCCTCTACAAAAGGACTTTACATTCCGAAGAACTTCATCATCCACGCGGCGTTGCTGCGTCAGGCTTTCGCCCATTGCGCAATATTCCTCACTGCTGCCTCCCGTAGGAGTCTGGACCGTGTCTCAGTTCCAATGTGGCTGATCATCCTCTCAGACCAGCTATCCGTCGTAGGCTTGGTAGGCCGTTACCCTACCAACTACCTGATGGAATATAGGCTCATCCTTTGGCGATAAATCTTTAACAACATGACCATGCGGTCCCGCTGCATCATCTGGTATTGTCCTCGATTTCTCGAGGTTATCCCAGTCCAAAGGGCAGATTACCTATACGTTACTCACCCTTGCGCCAAGTACTCACGACCGAAGTCGCTTTCCTTTGACTTGCATGTGTTAGGCACGCCGCCAGCGTTCGTCCTGAGCCAGGATCAAACTCTCCGTTGTAGAGTCTAATCTTGTTTGATCCCGACTGAAATACCTTGAGTTGTAATCAACTGCAAAGCTAATTGACTTTGGCGTTCACTTAAGCAACAAATTCAAAGAACTTGACCGTACTCGATCAAGGGAAACCAATGTACATCTTTTCTCGTCTTCTGCAAAATCTTTTTTCATCTTTTTCAATCAACCCGGTTTTTTACAAACAACCCGCAGCCGATTTCCGTTTCGCAGCTTCCCTTAATGCGCATTACCGTCAAATAACATAACCCTTTCGGGCGTTTTACCGTCGATCCATTTCCTTCATTCATCAACGGGCTCCTAATGTACCATCCACTTCCTTCAATTCCAAATCCCTTTTCCTCTTTTCTTCTCTTTTTGTGAGCATCCGAAGAACGATAAGTCCGCCTATTGCTGCTGAAAACGGGTTATTTACAGAAAACCATCTAAAACTAACGGCATTACTACCGCTTTTCACAAAAAGTATTTATGTTAAAAAATGTGACTATTGTTGCCGATGTATTGAAATTTCAACCCCCAAATTGCCATCATGACACCGGAACTTCCTAATATTGTCTTAACTTCGCTAACACCTCTCCATGAAAAAACAGCAGCGACACCCGTTACAGCAATGCCCGGTAAGCCACCTTCCCGTAAGAACGCAACCGCACTGGACAGTCTTTCATGAACATGCGGATTATACCGTAACGTTCGAGGTTATCGGAACGGATATCCTGCATGGGCAGGCCATTGCAGATCATGAGACTGTTCTGGAC
>DYDH01000191.1 GCA_020717985.1 Herpetosiphon sp.
ATTGCTTTTTCCGCCACGGGAAAAGACATGGAAAACTCCACCGGATTGGGCAAACCCGCGAAAGACACGCTGATGCAGGAGCATTGGACGAACTTGCCAGAGTATGTCGCAATCGGCGCGGGCGGCTCTCAGACCGCCTACAACAGAGGGAACGTTTTGTGCTTCATGCTCGTCGAGACAAAACCTGCGGATCCGGCGCTTTGTCCTTCCAATCAACCGCTGGCGACGTGCTATGAAACGCTCAAACCCGAACAAAAGATATTTAATCTGAGGTTGAGCTGCGCGCAACCAAGCGAATAAATCGCGCCGCACGCGGGCGCGAAGCGGTCAAGTCCATGCTGCGGTTGTTTGATGAATTGGCGAAATGCGACAATGAAGGAATCTTGAAAGGCGTGAGAGATGCGGTTGAGGGAATTATTTTTTGTAGGGGCGCAGCAATGCTACGCCCCTACTCCGCCCCTACATGCGCTATGGAGACTCAATGTTACCAATCCAAAAATCTGCACAGCCCAACTACCCCAGCATATTCAACGACGTGATCGGACCCGTTATGCGCGGACCATCCAGTTCACACTGCGCCGCCGCTTTGCGTATCGGGCGCATCGCCAGGGATTTGATGGATGCGCAGATCGAAGAAGTCATTATCACGTTCGACTCCCACGGTTCGCTGGCGACGACCCATGATAGTCAAGGCTCAGATATGGGTCTGTTCGGAGGTCTGCTGGGTTGGGAGGCTGCCGACGAAAGGCTGGCGGAATCGCCCCGCGCGATTCAGGAAGCGGCCATCCACGTTCAAATCGAGATCAAGGATTTGGGCGATAAACATCCCAGCACTTATCATCTCACCCTCAGGAATTCGGCAGAACAGCACAGCCTGAGCGCCATCTCCACCGGCGGCGGGATGATCGAGATTGTGGAGGTTGACGGGGTTGGAGTGTCACTGGCTGGCGATTACTATGAGACACTGATCTATCTCAATTCAGAAGATGACGCAATCGCGCAGTACCTGCGCGCGAATATCTCCGCCGACGAAATTTTTCTCTTGCGCGGCGCGGATACGCGGATCATTGAGATCAAGGCGCAGAGTTTCCTTGATGGCGAAATCATCTCCGCGCTTATAATGCAATTCGATATCAAAAACTTGAAGAGCATCGCGCCGGTGCTGCCGGTGATGTCCGCCCGAAGTACCCGCGTGCCGTTCATTACCTGCGCTGAAATGCTGGAATATAACGCGGATAAAAACCTGGTATTGTGGGAACTGGCGCTGCATTACGAGAGCGCCCGCGGCAACTTATCCCACGAGCAGGTATTCCAGCGGATGACCGAAGTAGTGCGCCTCATGCAAAAATCCATTCTCGATGGAATTGCCGGGACAAAATACGCTGACCGCATCCTCGGTCATCAATCTGGACTCTTCAAAACGCGCATGGCAAACCATCAACTGCTCGATGGCGGAATGTTGAATCAAATGATCCTGTGCGTGACCGCCATGATGGAAGTGAAAAGTTCAATGGGCGTGATCGTCGCCGCACCCACCGCCGGAGCATGTGCCGGATTGCCCGGGGCATGTATCGGCGCTGCCACTTCGCTGGGATTATCCGTGGACGAGATGACACAAGCCATGCTGTCTGCGGGAATGATCGGCGTGTTCATTGCGGCTCATGCCACTTTTGCGGCAGAGGTCGGGGGATGCCAGGCTGAATGTGGTTCCGGCTCAGGTATGGCATCCGCGGCGCTGGTTACGCTGGCAAAAGGTACGCTCAAACAATCCATTGCCGCCGCTTCCATGTCGCTCCAAAACACCCTCGGCATGGTATGTGACCCCGTAGCCAACCGCGTTGAAGTTCCCTGCCTCGGAAAAAATGTAATGGCGGCCAGTAACGCCCTGGCGTGCGCCAATATGGCGCTGGCTGATTATGATGCTGTTATTCCTTTGGATGAAGTGATCGAAACAATGGATCGTGTCGGCAAAAGTATCTCCCACGAGTTACGCTGCACAGCGCTTGGCGGACTTTCAATAACAAGGACTTCAAAAGAGATCGAGGAAAGGTTGAAATCACCAATCAAATGACCAATTCATGCACCCTCCTTTTATCGTAGGGGCATCCAACTCGCCAGATAAATTGAAACGAAATGAAATCAGACCTGCGAGTTCTTCAAGAATTCGCGGGTCTTTCGCTTTAGTACCTCCGCGTGATATACACATCCCGTCGCATGGCTATAATCCATAAAAATCTTTTTATGGAGGCTTCACGTGTCGTCTTTTGAAGAACAGGAAAACGCACTACTCAGACAACGCATCGTCCGCTTGGAGGAACAGGTTGACCTGCTATACAGACATCTTGGTATTGCCCGCCCAGGGGAAAGCGCCGCCCCAGATGATCCCCAGCTCGTCGCGGCATTGAGGGCACACCAGATGATCGAAGCCATTAAGATATACCGCCAAAAAACAAATGCGGGCTTGGCGGAAGCCAAAGCCGCATGCGAAGCGATACAGGCAAGGCTGAGAATTTAATGTAAGGAAAGGCGACAGTCACCTTCCATTTTCGGGCATATATCCTTTCGATAACAGGTGACTATCATCTATTTAATCCACTTCGATAAGTCAGCCCGCCGATTGGCGGGGTTTTCTTTGCGGTACAATTGCCCGCATGATTCAACTTTCCAACCTCACCTATTACCCCATCAAAGCCTGCCGCGGATTTGATGTCCCTTCGTCGCGGGTAGAACGCATGGGGCTTGCTGATGACCGACGCATGATGGTGGTCACGCCCGAAGGTGAGTTCCTCACCCAGCGCGAACATCCGAAACTTGCGCTTGTCACCCCCACGTTGAAAAATAATTCGGTCAGGCTCTCCGCGCCAAATTTTGATTCGCTCCAATTTGTAATTCAAAAGTCAGGCACGCCCACGTCAGTCAACATCTGGAAAAGTTCGGGCGTCAGCGCCATCGACCAGGGCGACGAATCCGCGCAATGGCTTTCCAGTTGGCTCGGCGCTTCCGTCCGCCTCGTGCATGTGGATTCGAATTTCAAGCGCAAGTTGAATCCAGAGTATGCAGTCAGCGCAGATGACCAGACTGGATTCGCCGACGGCTACCCGATCCTGATCATTTCGGAGGATTCGCTTCGCGACCTAAACTCGAAGCTGGATTCTCCGCTCCCGATGAATCGATTCCGCCCGAACATTGTCCTGCAAAATTGCGCACCCTTCGCCGAAGATACCTGGAAACGCATCCGCATCGGCGATGTGGAAATGGCGCTCGTCAAGCCCTGTCCACGCTGCGTGGTCACGACAATTGATAAAGACACGCTCGAGAAAAATAAAGAACCGCTCAAAACATTGAACACCTACCGCAAACAAAAAGACGGTGCAATGTTCGGCATGAACGTCATCCCGCTGAATGAAGGCGAGATCAAAGCCGGCATGAGCGTGGAAGTTTTGGAATAAGAAAATATTGCATTTCGTTGCGTGGGCGTTCTTCCCGAAGCAACCTCCTGTTTATATGTGGAGATTGCTCACCGCACTGGCGTACGGCGCCAGTGTCGTCGCAGAGAACAAGATCGCTCCTCACAACGACACTATATTAAAGGAAAAAATGACCAGCATTTCACGCAGAGACTTTTTGAAAATCAGCGGCGCCGCTTTGCTTGGACTTTCGGCAGGCAAATTCATCCCCATGCAAGAGGACGAACCCAACTTCACCGCGCCCCTGATCTGGTACGGCAGCCGCAAGTTCAATCGCATGGCTTTTACGTATGACGATTGTTATCTGCTGAACAAAATGCAGGACCTTGAAGTACTGCTGGATGAATTCCCCGAATTCAAAGTAACCTTCTTTCCTGTGGGTTCAAAACTGCTCAACCTCGAAGAACAAGACTCGGGCATCTGGAAACGCCTCGTAGAAAAAGGTCACGAGATCGGCTATCACACCTTCGATCATGTCAACCTCGGCGTCATGTCACCTGCCACCGCATTGATGGACTACGATAAATGGTACACCGCGTTGATCCAGGTCATCGGCAGGGAATACAACGTCCGCTTTGTGCGCCCTCCGTATGACATCATCAGCTACACCATGGACGTGCTTTGCCAGGAACGCGGATTGGTCGCGGCGATGTTTTCCCTCGGCGGCGGCGGCGAACCTGATATCGTCGTCAGAGGCATCCAAAAAGGCAAAGGCGGCGATATTGTCCAAATGCACATCCGCACACAGGATTACAACTCCAGCGTGCAAGTCTATCCCTGGCTGCGTGAAAACAAGTGGGAACTTGTGACGATGAGCACCCTGTACGACGATTATCTGCGCGAGCAGGTCAACGTGGACGGGTGCGATGTAAATGTGGGGACTTCGCTGACGAGGACGTGCGTGGAGTGAGGGGAGTAACAAGTAAAGAGTAAAAAAGTGAGAAGTAATAAGCGATGAGTGATGAGAAAAGGCGTCGGAAGAAATAGTTTCTTTTGACGCCTTTTGATTTTCCTTTGTGTTCCTTCGTGTACTTAGTGGTTAGATAAGGTCTTGTGAATACTTATCTGCAAACAACGCGGGCTGACCTCCTGTGTGCCAGAACAGAATGGTTTCGTCTTTCTTGAAATATCCCCTGCGGATCAGATCAATCATGCCGGCGGCGGCGCGTCCTGTGTAAACGGGGTCAAGCAGAAGTCCTTCGTTACTGGCGAATAATTTAATAGCTTCGCGTTCGCCTTCCCCAAAAACTCCATAACCTGCCTGACAATAATTTTCATTTGCCAAAACGTCATCCCCTGTGAACTCGATCCGCTCGACGAGTTTTTCGCTGGCTTGTGTGGCAAGCGCGGATACATGCACCTTGAGTTCCGCTTCCGGTTCGTCAATGCTGATTCCCAGGATTTTGCCTTTGAAACCAAACACCCGCTGACCGAGTACAAATCCCGCGTGCGTGCCGCCAGAAGATGTGCCAAAGATAATCCAATCAATACCGTGCTCCAAACCTCGGAGGTTTTTAAGTTGCATCATTAATTCTTCCATTGCAAAGGTATATCCCATCGCGCCTGTGGGACTTGATCCACCGTATGGCACGAGATAAGGTTTTCTCCCTGCGGCAACGGCATTGTCAAAGGTTTCCTGCAAAATGCGGTCACGATCTTTGCGGTCGGCCACGGTAATGATTTCCGCGCCAAAGAGTTGGTCAAGAAGAAAATTTGCGGAAGGCTGTGACGGCCTCTCGCCAGTCAGCACGAGCGTGCAATCAAAACCAAATCGCGCAGCAGCGGCAACCGTCTGTCGGCAGTGATTGGATTGAATCGCCCCCGCAGAGATGAGCATATCCGCGCGCTGCTCTTGCGCTTCTGCAACAAGAAATTCCAGTTTACGAGTCTTGTTCCCGCCAAAGGCAAGCCCTGTCTGGTCATCGCGCTTGACGAGAATGCGCGGTCCGCCAAGTGCAGCAGTCAGGCGCGGAAGTTCCTCAATGGGTGTTGGAAGGTGAGCAAAATTAAGTCGAGCAATTGCTTTCATGACATCTCCTTTAGTTTGTCAAAAGTAAAAAGTGAGGAGTGAGAAATATTACTTTTTCCTTCCTACTTATTACTCATTCCTCATTACTCCAATCCTTGCTTCGTTTTTTCCTTCCCTCTCGACCGCATCACATCCAGAACACGCGGCATGACTTCTGCGTACAGTTTATACCAAAGTTTGGTCGGCGCAAAATCATACGCGCCCAAAGTACGGATCACTCCCCCGCCCAAGCCTTCCTTGAAGCGGTACACGCCCCACATCGAGTCGCTTTCGTCGAAGGTTTCGGGAGCGCCCCACAGGTCGTAGGCGCCACATCCATTTGACTTGGCGCGTTTCATGGCTTCCCATTGCAAAAGATAGGTCGGCATTTTTTCACGGTGGAGGTTGCGCGACATACCGTAAACGTAGTACGCCCGCCCCGCGAACATGAAAAGGAAAATGGCAGCGACGGGTTCGTTGTTTACTTCGGCGATTATTGGGACGGCAGACGGTTGACCATGGACGGTGGACTGCATAAACAACTTCCACACAGTCATGTAATAATTTTCGTCGCGGATAACAAAGCCGTCGCGGACGGATGTTTCGGCGTACATTTTGTAGAGCATGGGCAAGTCACCCAGTGTGCCTACACGCACCGAGACGCCCTTCTTTTCGGAGAGGCGGATGTTGTAACGGGTCTTCGGTTTCATCCGTGCCAGCATTTCTTCTTCGGATGCAGACAGGTCAATGAGGACTGTATTGCGGAATTGAATTTGGTCTGACGAGTAAACCCATCCCCTGCGCACCAACTCCGACACTGCCGCTTGTCCGCTGTTTTCTGTGACATCTCCCTCGCTGTTGGGGACTCCGCGCCCAAGCACAACGTCAGGGTCAATTTTGAGGAAGACGGCTCCCTGCTTTTTGGCGAAGGTTTGCAGGTCGTTTAGCACGCGAGTTCGCAGAGGAATGTTATCCCAATCCACCAGGGGGCCCTTCGGCGCGTAGAGAATGGACAAGCGTGCAGCAAACCCACGGTTGAGGATTTGTTTTTTGAGGATGAGGCAGGCAGCGGAATAGGAATTAGGAATTAGGGATTGGGGATTAGGAGAAACGTGAAACTGCCCATCCTCCGTCCAGACGGCATAATAGGGAGTCCAACCGTACTTAGCTTTGACCTGGCCCCACTCATAGGCTTGGAGGAAGTGTGGGCTGGGAAGTTGGGAGATAAGTTGATTCCAAATATTTTGCATGAATAAGTCCGTGATAAGTGTTCCGTAACAACTTGCTAGGCGTAATCCTTCTTTTTATACAATTAACCTTACTTTACTTCTTTTGCCAAAGATATACCATCTGAACCGGGAAGCAAAGCCTCACTAATAATGGAAAAGCCATATTTGGTATAGAACTTCACCGCTCTGGCATTTCCATCTGTAACCGTGGCAATTATCGTGTGAAAATTATTTTCACCAGCCCACTCAAATACGGCATCCATCAAATCCCATGCAACGCTTGTTCCCCTATGTTCAGGGGCAACCCATACCTGCAATACTTCCCCTACATCAGCTTGACCCACAAGGCGGTATAGCGCCGCAATACCGATCGGCACATCATCAGAAAAGGCTATAAAAGTCGCCCGGTCATTTCCCTGTGCGGTACTGTCTGCTTGCTCACGCCAACTTTCAGCGCTTCGACGCAATGCCGAATCGTAAGTGGATGAAAAGGCATAGGGGGCATCCCTTAGCGATGTAAGTCTCATCTGCTTGAAAAGATCAGCTTCGCCAATTCGGATTCGCCTTATTATTTTCACACTGCCTCCTTCCAATTACAAATTACCCCTTCGATTCACATACTTCGTGTAAAGCCAATACATCAGCGGATTATAGACTCTGTCCAAAGCCTGCGCGGCGCGTTTGAGTTGACCACCGAATCCGCGTTTGAAACGATAGACACCCCAGAGTCCATCGTGGCGGGTTTCAAAATTGGCTTCGAGGATTTCTTCGTTTTCGTCGGGGACACCCCACAGGTCGTATTCTTCGCAGCCGCGCGCTTTTGCCCAGCGGATGGCTTGCCATTGCAAAAGGTAAGTTGGCATTCGATTACGCTCGTGGTCATTGGATGCGCCGTAGACATACCAGGCGCGCTTTCCATTTGCGAAAACCATCAGCGAGGCGAGTGGCTTACCTACGTATTCGGCGACCAACAGTTCACATGTCCCTTTGGGATGGAAGAGTTCGTAGGCACGTTGATAATATTCTTTGGAATGCACGCCGAAGTTATCGCGTCCGCCTGTGACGGTCATCATTTCGTGGAAGGCAGGGATGTCATCCCATGTGCGGACGGTGATTCCCTTTTTCTCGGCAAGGCGGATGTTGTAGCGGCATTTGGGTTTCATCTTCGCCAAGATAGTATCTTCGTTATCTTTGATGGAGATGACGATGGTGCGGGGAGGTTGGATGTTATGGGGGGAAATGCGGAATGAAGAATGCAGAATGCGGAATGCAGAAACCCAAGCATCAGGTTCGACTTTTAGGAAGATAGATTTGTTTTGCTTGCAAATAGAGTCCACTTCTTTCCAAAACTCGTAACTCGTTTCTTGTAACTCGTTACTCATTACTACTTTCGGGATATACCCAATCGTCAATCCCAGCGGCAGGCGGCGGAAAAGGATTTGGGCGCCGATTTCGTTTTGGATGATGCGGACGGGTTTCCAGCCGAAGTCTTTTTTGAGTTCACCCCATTCGCCGAGTTGCAACAAATGTGCTTCGGGATGGTTGGTGAGAAATTGATTCCAGTCGGTAAGGTTGACTTCGGGCATGGTTAGAGGTCTAATGTCAAAGGTTGAAGGTCGGATGATTCGGTGACGGTGGCGCCTGGGATGAGTCCGTCAAGAAGTTGGGTGATGGCGGCGCGGTCAGCGGAGAGGCTGAGGGTAGTCAACTGCTCAATGGCTTGAATCAGGTTCGGGGTTGGCAAGGTCGAAGGCTCGTTGAGTCGGGAAATGTCCGGGTGTAGAGTCGGCATGAGGGCAGTATCAGAATCCCAGAGTTCTTCCACAAGTTTTTCTCCGGGTCGCATACCCGTGAATGTGATTTCGATATCCTTGTGCGGTTCGAGACCCGAAAGTTTGATGAGGTCTTCGGCAAGGTCGAGGATGCGGACAGGCTCGCCCATGTTGAGCACGAAAACCTCGCCGCCGTTTTGCATGGACGAGGCTTGCAGCACGAGATAAACGGCTTCGGGG
>DYDH01000517.1 GCA_020717985.1 Herpetosiphon sp.
GCCGTGGTGGTGCAAAGAAGCCGCGCCTACGCCCGCCGAAGCCAGGAACAGCACGGCGGCGCGCAAGTGGTCTTCCCAAAGCGGGAGCCGCCCAAAGTTGCTCCCTATTCTTTGAAGAAAACCTATGGAAAACTTCTTCAAGAACTTGAAAAAGCCTTCAACAAGAAGAAACCACTCTTGAGCCTGGCGGTATACTATCCATTGAATTACCCCGCTCAAATGACATTGGACGGCAAGCAGGGTTTGGAGTTCGAATTTGAGAAAGGTCGTCAAGAGCAGGTTGTTGGTCTCATTCGTACCCAACTGTTAAAGCGCTTTGAAAGCTCGGCGATTGCATTTCGCGCAACCTGCGAAAGCCTGCTTTTCAAATTACTCGCCTGGGTCGAGGTGCATAGCGAGACCGGTGCAGAGAAACGCCGTTTGGATCGGTGGAGAGGACAGAACGAGGACACGCTGACGGAGATCAATCGTCACAGACAGGAAAAGGAAGATGTCGAGGAAATCGAAGAGGATGCCAGCCTTCCTGCCGACCTTATAGAAAATGTTGAAAAACTTTCCCGCAAGGAATATCGCGTGGAAGAGATTTTAGACGAGACTTTTCTTGATATGGACCAACTGATCGTCTTTCTGGATGAGATGGAAGATTTTTCAGTTGAGCAGGATGATAAAGTCCAGACTTTGATAACCCTTTTGAAAGACAACCCTCTTTTGAGCAGGCACAAGGTATTGATTTTCAGCGAATACCGCGATACCGCCCGATATATTTTCAAGACCTTGAAGGATGCAGGGTTTGCCCAGGTCGCGGAAGTGGACAGCAGTTATTCCGACCGCGGCGAGATCATTACCGCCTTTTCGCCCTATTACAATGAGTCCTCCAGCGGGCAATTGGCCGAAAACGGACAGGCCGAGACGCGCGTGCTCATCAGCACGGATGTGCTTTCGGAAGGCTTGAACTTGCAGGATGCGACCCTGCTCATCAACTACGATTTGCACTGGAATCCCGTGCGCCTGATGCAGCGCATCGGCCGCGTGGATCGCCGCCTCGACCCAACGGTGGAAGCGCAAATGCTGACCGATCATCCGGAATTGAAGGAAGCGCGCAGAGTGGTTCACTTCTGGAACTTCCTGCCTCCCGATGAATTGAATGACATCCTGCACTTGTATGAGCGCGTGGCGCACAAGACCCTGCGGATTTCAAAGATCTTCGGCATCGAAGGCCAAAAACTGCTCAGGCCAGAAGATGATTACGAAGCCTATAAAGAATTCGGCAATGCGTATGACGGCCTGACAACGCCCACCGAGGAAATGCGGCTGGCGTACAATGAACTCCTCAAGGCCAACCCCGGCCTGGAGAAGCAACTGGCAGAAATGCCCCTGCGCATTTTTAGCGGGCGGACTCATCCTTCAGCGGGAACAAAGGCTGTTTTTCTTTGCTACCGGATCCCAGGTCCAGATGTGAACGGCGCGTGGAGCATGGAATCAGGCGAAACAAAATGGTATCTTTACGATGTGGAAAAGCAAGCCATTGAAGATGAACCTGAGCGGATCAATCAGGTGATCAAGTC
>DYDH01000518.1:0-1285 GCA_020717985.1 Herpetosiphon sp.
TATCCCTGCTGCCAGCTTTGAGAAAGAACGTTGATATATGTCTGATCGTTTCTCATGGCGTTGAACTTCTGTATTGCGTCCATCCCGGCATCATTGTTGATGGCGCTTATTGTGTTTACGATATTATCAATGTCCTGCCGTGTGATGTAATGACCGTCCGTTACCTCAAGACGTTCGACACCGTAATTTGCGCTCTGGAACTGGCCTGTAACTTTCATGTAATTATCTGCATCTACAAACAGGTAAAGATCATTATTCTGTTTGACGATGACCGGCTCAGTCGTTGATATTCCGTCTATCATCTTTGCTGTGTCAATGTCTCCGGTCAATCCGGCGGTTTCGTTTACAGTGTCTTTTCCATCCGTTCTGCTGAAGCTATATGTATCGCTGCCATTCCCCCCGATCAGCGTGTCGTTACCGGAACCTCCGTAAAGGGTATCGTCGCCGGCAGTCGTTCCCCGCCTCTCCTAAAGGGGAGAGTCCCATTTAGCTCTATCTCGCCCCCGTTGATCTTACTGTATTCTCTGTTTATCATCATTGGTCATTTTAGGCGCTGATATATCAATCTCACCATGGATTGCTTCATGACGTCGAAGCATATTGTTCAGCGTCACAGCTATACGTTTGGCAGTTTTTAGCGACACAGCAACTTTTGATTCTATGCGTACGACATTTGGATTAATCGATGGATTGCTGAAAATAAAGATAACTTCTTCTGGGCCGAAACCTATATTAAAAATGCCCGAGTACTGCGTTTTGACACCTTCTTCAACAAAACGCATCTGTCTTTGCTGAGAAGGACGATCATTCTGAACCTGCTGCTGCGCCTTTTGCTCTTTTTCATCAACTTTAATATTATCGTTTTTCGCCATTGTCGCCACACTCCTTTGTATTGAAATACAGAATTCCCATTAATCCTGTTTCCAGCTTTGCGCCAGGGTGTTGATGTAAGTCTGGTCGTTCATCATCGCATTGTACTTCTGAATAACATCCATCCCAGCATTATTATTAATAGAGCTCATCGTGTTTACGATATTCTCGATATCCGTCCTCGTAATATAATGTCCATCGGTAACCTCAAGCCGTTCAACACCGTAGTTTGTGCTTTGGAACTGACTTGTGAGTTTCATGTAATTATTTGCATCAATAAACAGGTAAAGATCATTATTCTGCTTGACGATGACCGGCTCTGTTTCCGTAATGCCGTCCGTCATCTTCACTATATCTGTATCGCCGGCAAGTCCCGCTGTTTCGTTTATGGTGTCCTTCCCATCCGTCCTGCGGA
>DYDH01000518.1:1296-1501 GCA_020717985.1 Herpetosiphon sp.
TCGCTTCCGTTTCCGCCGATCAGCGTGTCGTTCCCAGCGCCGCCATAAAGGATATCATCGCCGGCATCGGCTGAAAGATAGTCGTTCCCGGCCTCTCCGGAAAGAACATTCGCCGCAGTGTTCCCGTAAAGCGCATTGTCCAGGGCATTGCCTGTTCCATTGACCGCATCCGTCCCTGTCAGCGTCAGGTTCTCCACATTGTCAC
>DYDH01000192.1:0-512 GCA_020717985.1 Herpetosiphon sp.
TCAGCAAAATTAATCAAAAACAGGATGATCTCGGTCATCCTGTTTTTGATTCCATCTTTATTCATTCACTCACGAACGGATTGAACTGCTTCTCCTCGCCCACCGTCGTTTCAGGACCGTGCCCTGAGAGGAGTCTTGTTTCGTTGGGCAGGGTGTAAATCTGTGAGCGGATGCTGTTTTCCAGAGACGCCCAATCACTGCCAGGCAAGTCAGTACGACCAACACTGCCCTTGAAGATCAGGTCGCCACAAAAACAAACCCCTTCCTTTGCGACGTACAACACGCACAGTCCCTTTGTGTGACCTGGTGTATGGCGCACTTCAAATTCATTCGAGCCAAGTTTGAGAATTTGTCCCTGCTGAAAATCAATCGTCGGTTCGGGACCTGGGTCAATGTCAAAGCCAAATTTTGCACCGCCCCCGCCTGCGCGCCAGAGGACATGGTCATCTGGATGGAGGGCGACCAAAGGCAAAGGATTCAGCGCATCAGCGATGGCGGCGGCTCCACCGATG
>DYDH01000192.1:577-8673 GCA_020717985.1 Herpetosiphon sp.
CTTGCGCCGCCTTGAGGATGATGTGACCATCCCAGGCAGGGTCAATGACTGCGGCTTCTTTTGTGTCAGGATCAGCCACGAGATAGGCGTTGGTCTGTACGGGACCGAGGGTGAAAGAGATGATTTCAAGCATGAGAGACTCCACGTTGCAGGTTGAAAGTTGAAGGTTACAGGTTGCGCGGGGAAAATAAATATCCAACCACTATCGAAACGCCGATCAAACCAACTGCAAGCGGATAGACCAGGAACGGGTCGCGTTCAAAGATGAAGCCTGCAATCGGCGGCGCGATGATGAAGATGGTGGAACTGACAGTTTCCATCGTGCCGTATGTCAATCCCATTTGCGACTCGTGGACAAGTCCGCGTGCCTGCGCCATTGCCATCGGACGGGCAACGCGGAATCCGCCGAGCAGGAAATAGCCAAGCATGAAGATCGGCAAGCCCGTCCCCTTCCAGATAAACACGGCAAATAGGATTACCAAGAATTGCGCCACGATAAATCCAGAGCGCGGTTTGACTCGACTAAAAGCAAACGCCAGCAGGGAATTTCCCAACGCGCCCGCAGAAAAGACCCAGCCCGATTCGGTCAGGGACAGATGGCGCACGCCTTTCAAAAAGTTCGGCGTCAATGGCTGGGGAAGGTACATGGCAAAGATCGCAAACGCGAAGACCATCACAAAACTGACGAAGCGCATATTATTCCACAGGTTGGGCGGAGGCGCGGCGGGATCATGTTTGTCGAGCGGCTGATTCTCGATGAGAATCAAAAACAAAGTGGACACCACGAAAATCCCGAATGCAACCAGATAACTTGTCTTCATCTCATATTGCTGGGCGATCCATCCGCCAGAGACTGGACCCAGCGCCATGCCGAGACCGTAGGTGGCGGTAATCAGCGAGAGCGCCGTGCTCACATCCCATTTGCCGCGCGCGGCAGTCACATAACTGCTGAGCGGCGAAGCCACGAACGCGGTCACGCCATATAAAAATAAACCAAGCAAATAAAATGGAAGCCGGCTTGCCAGTCCCATCATCAGGGTGGAGACCACACCCAAAGTCCACGCGGCAATCAACAGCGGGCGGCGACCGATTCTATCGGCGAGGTATCCGCCTGGGATGTGGGTAATCGCCATGAAAAATCCAAACGCACCAAGAGCAAATCCCACTTGCTGTTTGCTCAACAAAAATTCATTTTCAAGACGGATCGGCACGAAGTTGTAAAACATTCCCTCGCCCACTCCCCACAGAAACAAGGCAATGGCAACGAACAAAAGATTTCGATTCAATTTTTCCTCTTTGGCGTCACGTTACAAACGTGACCTACGCGCTTTCCACCCGCCGAATAAAATCCCGCGCGATTTCAAATACCTGACCACGCGCCGCATCCCGCGTAACGACATGACCTGAGCTTGTTACATAATTTTTTGTCTTATCTTTGGCATTCACCAGCCCCGCGAAAATCTGCTCCATATTTTCAGGGAGGACGTAATCGTCATCCTTCGAGTGGATCATGCAAACAGGCACATTCACCTTGGACAAAGCCGCGCGCATTTTTGTCAACAACACTTCCAACTCCGCCGCCGAGCGGATCGGGTTCAACGGATAAGAGATGTGCCCCTTGAAGGCATCCATGTCAAACCAACCCGCGCCAGGCTTACCCTTGCTCTTTGGCAAATAAGTTCTGAAATAACTATACAGTTGGATTTGCCACGCGGGATGTTCACTCGGCAATTCGTACGGCGCGGACATGGTGACAATGCCCTTCACCTGCAAGCGGGTGGACATCAGCAACGACAACGCGCCACCCATCGAAAGCCCCACAAAATAAATTTCATCAGTCGCGCCGCGCAAAAGATTGTAGCCATCTTCCACAGAGGCAGTCCAATCCGTCCAGCGCGAGCGCACCATATCTTTCGGGCGGGTTGCATGTCCCGAAAGCCGCACACCGAGACAGGTGAATCCGAGTTCGCGGTTGAGGTATTCCCCCATCCAGCGCATTTCCTTGGGCGTGCCAGTGAAGCCATGAATCAGCAAAATTCCCGTGCGTCCGCCAGGAAAAAAGAAAGGTTCAGTTGTAGGAATGGTTTGGGTGTTCACGCCTTGATTATATCAATGAGCCCGCGCAAACCCAACTCGTAAGACCGCCAGCCGAATCCGCTGATCTTGCCCTTGCACACCGCCGACACCAAAGACTTGTGCCGAAACTCTTCGCGCGCATACACGTTCGATAAATGCACTTCGATCACGGGAATCACAATTGCAGAGATCGCGTCACGCAGCGCCACCGATGTATGAGTGTATCCGCCAGGGTTGAAGACCACGCCCGCCGCCCAAGTCCGCGCGTCTTGCAGGGCGTCAATCAACGCGCCTTCGTGATTCGATTGCAGGCAAGTCACTTCCGCGCCCAACTCTTTGCCCAACGCAATCATTTTTTTATTAATATCATCCAACGTCATCGAGCCATACACCTCTGGCTCGCGGGTTCCTAATAAATTCAAATTTGGTCCATGCAAAAGTAAAATTTTCATTGTTCCTCTATTTGACCGAGGACGAATGACCGAAGACCGAAGACCGAGAATACTGTCCACCGTCCTTCGTCCTCGGTCACTCATCCTAGTCCAAAACCAGTTCAAGATCACTCACATCCACCAACTCAACTTTCCCAATCTCCACAGGCAGCGCAAAGCGAATGGACTTCGCGTTCTTCTTCTTATCCACCCGCATGGCGCGGATGATTTCTTCGCGTGGCATTTCCTGGGGAATGGCGATGGGCAGATTCAACGCTTTGAGAGAATCCTGTACCGCTTCGACCAAGCCTTGAGTTGCCAGCCCGACCCGAGCAGAATACTTCGCCTCAGCCATCATCCCGATCGCAACGGCTTCCCCATGCCGCAGTTGAAATTTGCTGACGAGTTCCACCGCATGACCCACCGTGTGTCCCAAATTCAACGCCGCGCGGAATCCCTTTTCGTACGGATCATCCTCGATGACTTTTATTTTCACCGCCATCGCACGTTTGACAATTTCTTCGAGATTGGCTTTCACCCAATCCAGTCCACGCGCGCAGAGCGAAAATAATTCAGGGTCAGAGATAATTCCATGCTTGACCACTTCCGCCATCCCAGAGATCAATTCCGCTTCGGGCAATGTCTGCAAAAATTGCGGGTCAGCCACAACCAGTTTTGGCGGATAAAACGCGCCGATCAGATTCTTGCCTTCGGGCAAGTCAAAGCCTGTCTTGCCACCCAGCGACGAATCCACCATCGAAAGCAAAGTGGTCGGCACGCCGACCCAATTGATTCCGCGCATGTAAGTGGAAGCGGCAAAGCCCGCCATGTCACCCGTCACTCCGCCGCCCAAAGCGACGACCGTGCTTTTACGGTCAAGTCCGTTTTCGAGAAAGGATTTCCACAAGAAGGAAATGGTCTCAAGATTTTTATGCTCTTCGCCCGCAGGGATGACAACCGACTTTGCATTCAAACTGGCTTGCATTTTTTCGAGATGAAACTTCGCCACGTTGCTATCAGTCACGATGATGGGGTTTTGCAGGTTCGTCACGTTGGAAACGTGACCTACAACAACATCATATTCGCCCATCGCAGAGAGGTGATGACGCCCCAACATAACTTGCGCGTGGTGCGCGTTTTGCTCGGCAGTTCTTCCGTCCACATGGACGAGCAAAGGGAACGAGTTGTAATGCTCCCCGCGGTTGGCAAGTAACGCAGAGAGTTTCATGCCCAAGTCGCCAGTCAACAGCGGACGTTTACTGGAATCACTGTTCAACCTTTCCAGCAAGGTATTCAACTTCGCCATCAGCAAAAGGACTTGTCCACTGGATTCGGCAATGGCGCGGTTTTCATCCCGCAAGAGCGCGCCGCCGCCGAGGGCAATCACAGCCCCCCTCACCCCTAACCCCTTATCATCCCCGAAGGGGGCTCCCGTTGGGAGAGGGGAAGGGGTGAGGGATTTCAGCGCGGCGGTTTCCATATCACGAAAAGCGGGTTCGCCCTGTCTTTCCATGATATGCGGAATGGACATGCCCGCGTTCGTTTCGATCACGCGGTCAAGATCAACGAAGGGCAGTTTGAGGCTGCCTGCAAGTTTTCTGCCAACTGTAGATTTGCCTGTCCCTGGAGGACCGTAGAGGAAGATGTGATTCATGGTTTAAAAGTTTGAAGGTTACAAGTTGAATGTTAATCCCAAAATATATGTGGGAAGTTGTCCATTGGCAAGTCATCAAGGGTCGCTTTGCGAAGCAACTCGAAACGCGGTTTCATTTCGTTGATCGAGTCACCGCCGAGTTTTTCGAGGAGGGCGTCAGCGAGGACGAAGGCGACCATTGATTCAAGGATGGGAACTGCGCGAGGGACGGGGCAGAAATCGGAGCGTTCATATTTGGTCGGAGATTCTGTCCCTGAAAGTAGATCAACTGTCGGCTGGGGCAGAAGCGTGGTGGCGATCGGTTTCATCGCGGCGCGAATCACAATCGGCTGTCCGTTGCTGATTCCGCCTTCGATTCCGCCTGCGCGGTTGGTTGAACGTTGAACGTTTGAACGTTCCAACGTCATGGGGTCGTGGGCTTGGGTGCCGAGACGTTTGGCATTTTCAAATGCGTCGCCAACTTCCACGCCTTTGATGGCTTGCACCGACATGACCGCGTGCGCGAGTTTGGCTTCGAGGCGGCGATCCCATTGGACAAAACTGCCAAGCCCGATGGGAAGGTTGAGCGCGACAATTTCGATCACGCCGCCGAGAGTATTTTTGCCGTGAATGGTCTTTTCGATTTCGGCGCGCATTTGATTGGCAGATATTTCGACGGGACAGCGCACATCGGATTCTTCGGCGCGAGTAAAACGCTCTGCGTAAGACATATCGCCAAAGTCGGTTTGGACTTCGCCGATGGATGAGACATACCCGCCGACGATGATTCCAAACTGCGCGAGGAAATGCTTGCACACGGCACCAGCGGCTACGCGCATCGTTGTTTCGCGAGCGGAAGCGCGTTCCAGCGCAGGGCGCAAGTCTTTGTATCCATATTTGACCGCGCCCGTCAAATCCGCGTGACCTGGGCGCGGAGCGGTCATCGACTCGACAGATTTGCCTTTCCATTTGACATGGTCATCGTTTTGGACAAGCAGGGCAATCGGCGCGCCTGTGGTTTCGCCACCCATCACCCCACCCAGGATTTGCACGGTGTCCTTTTCGATCTTCATGCGCCCGCCTGAGCCATATCCCTGCTGACGGCGGGCAAGTTCTTTGTTGATAATGTCGGGCGTGAGGGCAAGTCCCGCGGGCAATCCATCGAGTATGGTCGTGAGCGATGGTCCGTGGGATTCACCTGCGGTGAGGAAGCGTAGGGGCATGATTTCTCCGTGTTTATTTGTGTACGTGTTTACGTGTTGCGTGTTCCGTTATTCAACCGATGCCCGCAGAATTTCGCGCGGCGGATTATGTCCTGTCCAGAGTTCGAAGGCGAGGGCGGCTTGTTCGACAAGCATACCCAGCCCTGTTGTGGCGGATAGTCCCTGGGCGCGGGCGTTCCGCACCAATTTCGTTTCGCGTGGATTGTAGATTAAATCATAAATCATTATATCGGGCGGAAGGATTGTATCTTCAGGCAGAGGCGACTGGTCAATATTTGGCAACATTCCCAAGGGAGTTGTGTTGACCAAAATCGAGAAAGATGAAGAAGAGAGATTTTGCGTAACAGAGGAATATTCAATAAGGCTTAATGGGTAATGCGTAAAAAATCTGGTGAAGAGTTTGGCGTGTTCAATTCGGCGGGCGGCAATGGTGACATTCCAACCGTCATTGAGCAAAGCATAAACAACTGCGCGTGAAGAACCGCCCGATCCCAACACCAATACCGATTTATCAATTTCCGATTTACGATCTCCAATAAATTTCTTCAAATCCAATAAAAAGCCTGGCGCGTCTGTGTTGTCGCCAATAAGTTTATTTTTGCGCAGGTAAATTGTATTCACAGCGCGAGTCATGCTTGCCAGTGGCGTAAGTTCATCCAAAAGCGGAATCACATTTTGTTTGTGGGGAATGGTGACGTTGAGTCCGTGAAGTTCGCCAGAGCGGACGCGGACAAGCAGGTCTTTGAGAGATTGAGTATCTTCGGGATGAATGGGGAATAGGGAATAGTCGCCTTGCAAACCACAAGCTTTCAAAGCAGCAGCGTGAATCTTTGGAGAAAGGCTGTGTCCAAGCGGAAACCCAATTAAGCCAAGTAGATAATTCATAACCAGACCTGTTTACCTATTTACCTATTTACCTGTTTACCCAACTCAGCCAAAACTTCAAAATAATTAGGAAATGTCTTGGACA
Organism: Herpetosiphon sp.; assembly: GCA_020717985.1. GTDB lineage: Bacteria > Chloroflexota > Anaerolineae > Anaerolineales > Villigracilaceae > Villigracilis. Next base: position 6,911 of record DYDH01000192.1, read on the forward strand.
CGCAACCTGGATTTTCGATGGTGACGCCGTCGAAGCGCAAACCGATGAGGGAAAATGCCATTGCCATGCGGTGATCATTATACGTTTGTACCTTTGCGCTTTTGAACTTCTGACATGGATAAATAGTCATGCCGTCTTCGTGTTCTTCGACTTGAACGCCGAGGCGTTTGAGTTCGGTACAGGTAGCGGAAACTCGGTCTGTTTCCTTTACGCGTGCAGAGGCAATGCCACGAATTCGGGTTGGCGAGAACGCAAAGGGGGCAATTGCCGCAAGGGTTTGGGCGGTGTCAGGGATGTCGCGCATATCAATGTCAAGACCGACGATGGACGACGGACCGTGGACCGCGATCGAGCTATTGCCTTCTTCAACAACGCAACCCATTTGTTGAAGGACATCGAGGAAGGTTATGTCTCCTTGGACGGATTTGCGGGAGATGTTTTCCACGCGGACAGTCCCGCCGCAGATGGCTGGGGCGGCAAAGAAGTAGGAGGCGGCGGAGGCGTCGGATTCAATTGGGTAATTAGGAATTAGGGAATACGAATTAGGATGAACGACAAAATGTTTATAACCATCTCGCTCAATTTCCACACCGAAGTCTTGCATGATGGCAATGGTCATATCTACGTAGGGTTTGGAGTTGAGGTCGGTGGTCAGTTCAATTTCAATCGGCGATTGGCCGTATGGGGCGGTCATCAGCAGGGCGGATAAAAATTGAGAAGAGATATCTCCTGCAATTTTTGTTTTACCACCGCGTAAACCAGAAGCCATAATTCTTACTGGCGGACAAATTTCTCCATTTTGCATTCTGCCTTCTGCCTTCTGCATTGGTTGAATATCGCAACCCAACTGCGTCAACGCCTCCACAAGGTCCCCAATCGGTCTTTCACGCATTCGCGGTTCGCCATCTAAAATATATTCGCCATTGCCGAGGGTGAGAAACGCGGAGAGGAATCTGGCGGCGGTGCCTGCGTTGCCGATGAAAAGTTCAGCTTTGGTTGCGGGGATTTTTCCGCCCAAGCCTGTGACGGTCATTGAATGGTTGGCTTCATCAAGTTGGACATCGAAGCCGAGGGTTTGCAGGGCTTTGGCGAAGTAGCGCGAGTCGTCGGAAAATAAGGCATTGGTGAGGTGCGTGGTTCCATTGGCGAGAGACGCGATGAGCAAGGCGCGGTTGGTCAGGGACTTGGAACCAGGGACGCGGACGGTGGCATTTAGGGGATGGGACAAAGGATGAAGGATGAAGGATGAAGGATGAAGGTTTTGCATGTACCTGTTTACCTGTTTACGCCATGAACTTCTGATACTTTCTCTGCGCTTCGTTCAAAATTAATTCAAGTTTTGCAGAATCTTCTGAAGACAAAACGGATTCGATCTCTGCCAGTTGATTTTGCATTTCATGCAAGGCGTTCATCACATTCTCGCGGTTGGATTGCAGGACGCCCAACATCATCGAAGAGGATGTGCCTGCGAGGCGGCTGGTGGATTTGAAGCCAGGTCCGACAAAGGGTGTGACATCGGGTGGGGTGGCGAGGGCAAGGGCGGAGGAAATCAAAAACGGCAGGTGGCTGGTGGCGGCGAGGATGCGGTCGTGTTCAACTGGGTCGAGGACTGTGGCTTTTGCGCCAACTGCTTCGATAATTTGATTGGCAGCGGATAACGCCCGTGCGGATGTTCGTTCAAGCGGAGTTAACAAAAATGGCGCGGCGTAATATAACGTTCGTTCTGCATTTGCCAGCGAGAGTTTTTCCTTGCCGCAGATGGG
>DYDH01000022.1 GCA_020717985.1 Herpetosiphon sp.
GGGTGGCTTTCGAATTTTATGTCAACAACAAAGGCGACGCCATCGGCGCAGTCCAGCATGGATTGGACACGGCACAGGAGCGTTTCAGCGAGCATGGCAAATCTTTGCGCGTCACGCGCAGCATGGTCACGGGCTATGGCGAGGATTTAATCCGCGCTGCGTTTGGGCTGGATGACGGCATGGTCGAAACGCTGGCGCACTTCCGCGCGGCGAAGGCATTTGACAAGGATGTCTCATTTATCATGGACATCGGCGGTCAGGACATGAAAGCCATCTTTGTCAAAGATGGTTTCATTCAAGATATAAAAATCAACGAAGCCTGTTCTTCGGGCTGCGGCTCGTTCATCGAATCTTTTGCGCGCAACATGGGCTATACCGCCGCCGAGTTTGCGAAGGAAGCCACTCGCGGCGCATCGCCCTGCGACCTCGGCACGCGCTGCACGGTCTTCATGAATTCAAAGGTCAAGCAATCTTTGCGCGAGGGCGCTTCGATCAATGATATTTCTGCGGGGCTGGCGTATTCGGTCATCAAGAATGCTTTGCACAAAGTTTTGAAGGTCACCAGCACCGAACACCTTGGCGATCACATCGTTGTGCAGGGCGGCACCTTCCGCAACCCTGCGGTGCAAAAGGCGCTTGAAAATCTTTTGGGGCGCGAAGTGGTTTGTCCCGACATGGCAGAGTTGATGGGCGCGTACGGCGCGGCGTTGACCGCGCTTGATTTTTGGAGTGGAACAGCTCGCTGTTCCACCGTCCAACAGCAAGCTGTTGGACTCCAGATTAAAGTCGCGGGAAATTACGCCAAGAAAAATATCAACTGTCATGGCTGTGAAAACAGATGTACGGTCACAAAGATGATCTTCCCGAATGGCAACACATTTTATTCGGGCAATCGCTGTGAAAAGATTTATACCAACGGAGGCAATGCCGAGCGACGCGGCGTGAACCTGCCAGCGATTAAATTAGACCTGTTGTTTGACCGAAAAACCGCCCCCGACTCAACCCCGAGGCTGGTCATTGGGATTCCCAGAGTTTTGAATCAGTTCGAGAATTTTCCCTTTTGGAATACGCTCTTTGTCGAGAGCGGCATCAAGGTGCAACTTTCTGCGTCTTCGAGCAATGCGATCTTCCAAAAAGGGACGGCGCACATCATGTCGGATAATTTGTGCTTCCCTGCCAAACTGGTCAGCGGACATATCATGAACCTGATCGAGTTGGGCGTGGACAGAATCTTCTACCCGATGGTTTTCTACGAAGAGACTCATTTCAGCGACGCGGCGAACAGTTTTAATTGTCCCATTGTTTCGGGCTATGCCGATGTGGTGCGGAATGTGATCAATCCGCAGGAGCACTATGGCATTGCGCTGGATATGCCTGCGATCACTTTTGAAGACAAGAAACTTTTGAAGAAGACCTGCCTCGAATATTTGACGAGCCTCGGCGTGCCGCGCGCGGTCTCTGCTCGGGCGTATGAAAAAGCCGAAGAATCGCAGAGGCAGTTCAAGGGTCAGGTGCGAAGCGTGGCGGCGGAGATCCTCGAAAACGCAAAAGAAGATCATCGTCCCGTCATCCTGTTGATGGGTCGCCCGTATCACATCGACCCGCTCATCAATCATAAAATTCCAGAGCTGATCACCGAATTTGGGCTGGATGTCATTACCGAAGATTCTGTGCCGTGGGAGGAGGGGCAAAAACTGGATAACCGCCACGTGATGACGCAGTGGGAATATTTGAACCGTTATTATCACGCGGCGCGTTGGGCGGGACAAACTGACGGTGTGGAAGTGGTGCAGTTGAATTCGTTTGGCTGCGGACCCGACCCGTTTATTTTGGATGAGGTCGCCGCGATTTTGGGCGAGTACGGCAAAAGCCCAACCGTGCTTCGCATTGATGAGATCGAAAGCACTGGCTCGACGAAACTGCGCTTGCGCTCGACGTTTGAAGCGATCAAGCAATCCACGAAGAAGCCGCATGTGTACAGGGCGCGCAAGCGGACACGCATATATCAACACGAAGACAAACATCGCACGCTGATCGTGCCCGATTTTTCGCAGTTCTGTTCGCCGCCGATCGTGCGCCCGTTCATCGATGCAGGCTATGACATTGTGTGGCTTCCGCCCGCTGACCGTGAGTCTGTGAACGTGGGACTCAAATACACCAACAACGAGATTTGTTATCCGGGAATCATCACGGTGGGTGATTTGGTCAAGGCGCTGCAATCTGGCGATTATGACCTTTCGCAAACCGCGATTGGATTTTCACAAACAGGCGGACAATGCCGCGCTTCGAGTTATGCGTCGCTGGTGAAAAAGGCGATCATTGCAGCGGGATTTGAAGATGTGCCGGTGATTACGCTCTCCACGAATTTTCAAGTTCTGAATGAACAGCCGGGATTTGAATTTAACATGCGGGAATATATGTATAAATCCATCATCAGCATGGCGTTTACCGATGCGCTTTCGGATATGTATTATTCGACGGTGATTCGTGAAATCCATAAAGGCGATGCCCAGCGGATCGTGGACCGCTACTTGCAGGATTTCATGGAAGGGAGAATCCACACCGAGAAGAAGTCATTGCTTGGCGCGCTCGAACGGGCTGTGTCGGATTTCAACGCCGTCGAAGTGGACGACAAGGTTTATCCAAAGGCTGGAATTGTTGGCGAGATCTATGTCAAATACAATGCGTTCTCGAACAACAACGCCGCGCAATGGCTGATGGAGCAGGGCGTGGAAGTGGTCATGCCGACGTTTTTGGAATTCTTCGCCAGCGGGATGGTTCACACCGAACACAGCGTCAAGACCAACCTGGCGCGGCATGACCTGACATGGTTGTTATCTCTGCTTGCGAAAAAGATTCTTCGCAATTATATGGATGAGGTGCATCATATTTTGAAGGAGTATCGGCGCTTCCACCGTCATCCTGATATTGAAACTATCGCGAAAAACGCGCAGGAAATTCTCAGCCTCAACCATCAATATGGAGAAGGCTGGTTGATCGCGGGTGAGGTTGCGTCGCTGGTCAAGAATGGAATCGCAAATGTGTTGTGCTTGCAGCCGTTCGGTTGTATCGCCAATCACATCATCGCCAAAGGTGCGGAGAAGAAAATGAAGGAAATGTATCCGCAGTTGAACCTGCTTTTTCTCGATGCGGATGCGGGAATCAGCGAGGTGAATTTCTTCAATCGGATGCATTTCTTTGTCAACCATGCAAAGGCGGGAGAGGGGTTGCTGGCTTTTTCAAGTTAATATCTCGCCTTATGCAGTCCGCATGGAGGTAAACCTCCGTGCTACCTGTACGAAGCCTGCGAAGCAGGCTCAGCCGCTGTAAGCGGCTTCGTAAAATAGCCCCGACGTAAAACGTCGGGGCGGGGCAGGTAGAAAGAGTAAGGTTTCTGCATAAGTCCTGTATCAATAAAACCTTTGACCGCCTGAAACTTCTTGGCGGTCTTTGCATTTAATTTCGCAAACATAATTTGAGAAGGGTTTGATGGAATTGTTTTATTCTGCCTTGACAGAAATCCACTTGCAGGCGTAAAATGAATAAAAACGAACGTTCGTTCATTTTCTGGAAAAAGGAAAATATGCCCGAAAAAACTAAGGATGCTCCCACCAAAGGTGAAATCACCCGCCTTGCCATCGAAGATGCCGCTGCGGAGTTGTTTATCAAGAACGGCTACCATGCCACATCCATGCGGGAGATTGCCGAGCACGCAGGATTGGCATTGGGCGGAATCTACAATCATTTCAAGAGCAAGGAGGAAATCTTCGAAGCCATTGTTGTAGATAAACATCCGTACAAGAAAATCATACCCCTGATTCTTGAAGCGCACGGTGACACAGCTGAGGAGTTTTTGCGGAGTGCGGCGCTCATCAGCTTGAGCGAAATAAAAAAACAGCCCGATTACATCAACCTGATGTTCATCGAATTGGTTGAGTTTCGTGGTGAGCATGGCCAATTGATCGTGCTGGAGGTCGCGCCAAAAATCCTTCCCATTTTTGAAAAACTGGTCAAGGCACGAAAGGAACTGCGTATCTCAAACCCCGCAGTGCTGGCGCGTTCCTTTTTTGGGCTGGTGGTTTCCTATATGATCACCGACATAATACTTGGGGATACCCCTTTCAGGAAACTTCTACCTTCGAACCCTATGGAAGCCTATGTGGATATCTTCCTGCATGGGGTCATAAAACCAGAAAGTTAGGAAAACTTATGTTCAATTCTCGAATTTCCTCCATTATTCGCAAAGAGTTCCTGCAACTTTTTCGAGATCCGCGCACGCTTGCCCTGGCGGTGGTCATCCCAATTGTGCAATTATTCCTATTGGGATACGCCGCCACATCCGACGTGCGGAATATATCCATGGCTGTTTGGGACCAAAGCAGATCGCCGCAGTCTCGTCAATTGCTTGATGCCTTCCGCGCCGCCGACTACTTTACCATTGATTATTTTGTCGGCTCGGCGGAGGAATATCAAAAGTTGATCGAGTCTGGCGATGCGCGTGTTGCGCTGGTCATTCCCGCCGACTATGACATCCGCTTGTCGGAAGGCAAGGCGAAAGTATTAATGGTACTGGATGGCTCTGATGCCACCATCGGAGCGACGGCGCTATCCACTGCGCGGCTGGTGGGGCAGTCCTTCGCCACAGACATCCTCAGCGAGCAAGCCACTCTCAGCGGACGCGCTGCCCCGTCTGCCCCTCTCGAAGTCCGCACGCAGGTTTGGTACAACCCCGATCTCAACTCGGCCTACTTTATGATCCCCGGCGTGATCGGCATGATCCTTTCCTTCATCACCACCATTCTTACCGCCACTGCCATTGTGCGCGAACGAGAGCGCGGAACCATTGAACAACTCATTGTTACGCCCATCCGCTCGTGGGAATTGGTGCTGGGTAAATTACTGCCTTATGTCATCCTCGCCTTTGTAGAGACGTTTGAGATCATCATCGTTGGGCGTTACTGGTTTGGTGTGCCTGTGCGCGGAAGTCTCTTGTTGATCTTCTTCACGTCTGGTTTATTCCTCATGTCCAGCCTTGGCATTGGATTGTTCGCATCCACCATCGCCAATACTCAGCAGGAAGCCATGATGACCGTAATGATGTACAACCTGCCCAGCATTTTTCTTTCAGGTTTTTTCTTTCCGATTCAAGCCATGCCCAAAGTTTTACAGTGGGTTTCATACGCGATCCCGCTTCGCTACTATCTCGTTGTGATTCGCTCGCTTTTGTTAAAAGGTGTCGGCATCGAAGCCATTCAACGTGAAGTTTGGGCGCTTGCCATCTTTGGCATCGTGATTATGACCGCCGCCGCGCTCCGTTTCCGCAAGAGACTCGATTAGTTAACCCTATCCGTCCTGAACATGGTCGAAGGACATAATTACACAGGAGATTAAAATGAATCAAAAAATTCCACGCCCCGCTATTGTAGTTATTGCGCTTGCAGTCATCGCCGCGCTTTATTTTGGACTCGCCAATCTCAGAGGTGACGGCAACGGCGACCTGACCGCCTCAGGTTCCATAGAAGGCACTGTTGTCAATATCGCGCCCGAGATGTCAGGCAAGGTTTTGGCAGTGGATGTTGAAGAGGGGCAGCTGCTCAACACAGACGACCCGATTCTCCGCCTCGACCCGAGCCTGCTGACTGCCCAACAGGCAGTTGCCTCGGCCAGTCTGGATTCTGCCAAGGCAGGCTCGCAAACTGCTCAAACAGCCCTGACCACGGCCAGCGCCCAATATGAGATCGTATTACAAGCCGCGCTTGCCCAGGATAAAAAGACCCGCAGTCAGGATTGGTTTGCGCGAGATACCGAGCAATTCAATCAACCTGAATGGTATTTCACCCGTGCCGAACAGGTTCAATCCGCACAGGATCAGGTGACCATTGCCAAAAATGCATGGGAAGATGCCAAGGCAAATTTGGCCAATGTAAGCGGGTCTCTTGAAAAATCAAAATTTTTGGAAGCTGAAAAACGCCTTTTGAATGCGCGCCTTGCTTATGAGATGGCCAGGGATGTAAATAATCGCGCTCAAAACTCAGCGACTTCCAATGCTCCGGTTGGAAAATATAACAGCACCCATTGCGGAACGAATCAAGGCTACAAGATTCCAAATCAACAATTGGTCAACATGGTTTATCGATGCACCGGCGATGAACATCTGACCGATGTCAGCCAGAAATTGTATGATGATGCCAAGCAGGAATTGACCGACGCCCAGACCGCCTACGACGACATGCTCAGCACTCAATCTGCGGACGATGTTCTTCTGGCGCGCGCCGAGGTTTCGGTGGCACAGGAACGCTATTATTCGGCGCTGGATTCCCTGCGCGCACTGCAAACCGGCGATCAATCAAACAGCGTAGTCGCTGCTCAGGGCGCACTGTCACAAGCAGAGGCGGCGGCGGAGCAGTCGCAGAAGGCAATTTCCCAGGCACAAGCCAATCTTGACCTGATCAATGCACAGATCAAGAAACTGACCGTGTTCGCTCCGATGGACGGCGTTGTGCTCACCCGCAACGTTGAACCCGGTGAATTTGTCCAACCCGGCGCCGTTGCCCTGACCATGGCAGATATCACCGACCTGACCATCACCGTCTACGTCCCCGAAGACCGCTACGGAGAAGTCAGCCTCGGCAAGACCGCCACCGTCAGCGTGGACTCTTTCCCCGACCTGACCTTTGCCGCCACAGTTGTCCACATTGCCGATCAGGCAGAATTCACTCCGCGAAACGTCCAAACTGTCGAAGGACGAAGTTCCACCTTCTACGCCATCAAATTAAAAGTGCAAGACCCCGATGGAAAATTAAAGATCGGTATGCCTGCGGATGTGGTTTTCAAGTAGTGTGCTGGTTGGATAGTTTGATAGTCGTTGATTAATAAAGAGGCAATATGAAACCTGTAACCTTCGATTGGACGAAGATGAAAAATATACAAAAGATACATCGTGTCTTATACGCTGTTGGGCTGGGACCTGTCATCGGCGGATTCATCGTTCTATTGTCGACAACAGGTAGAAAGTCTGGCAAGAAGCGGGTGACGCCGCTTCAATACGAAAAGATCGGCGTGGATTATTATCTCGGCGCGGCGCGTGGGGTTAATGCAGACTGGGTTCGCAACATCCAGGCTGATCCGCAGGTGGAACTCCGCGTGGGAGCGAAACATTTTATTGGCACAGCGGAAGTTATTACCGACCCGTCAAAGTTTGCGGATTTTCTTGAAGTGCGCCTTGAACGGCATCCGCGATTGATTGGTTTGATCATGGAAAAGGCGCATGGTCTGCCAAAGCGTCCGAGCCGTGAACAGTTGGAAGGAATGGCAAAAGATGAGGCATTCGTGATTGTTCACCCAATAAAATTTAGTGAGAATTAACCGTGACGAATTATCTACTCCAGGCAAATGGAATAAAAAAATACTTCGGCAATGTCCATGCTGTGGATGGCGTTGACCTGAACATAAAATCAGGCGAAATCTACGGGCTCGTCGGTTCTGACGGCGCGGGGAAAACAACGACCATGCGATTGCTTGTGGGCGCGTTACTGCCCACACAAGGCGAGATCACCATCTGCGGCTATGACCTGCACAAGCAGGTGGAACTGGCACGCTCGACCATTGGCTATCTCTCACAACGGTTTTCCATGTACGAAGACCTGACCGTTTTGGAAAACATCCGTTTCTTTGCCGAGATCCGTGGACTGTCTTCAACTGAATGGCTGCCGCGTTCGATGGAGATTCTCGAATTCGTCGGGCTTGCCAATTTCAAAGACCGCCGTGCCGGACAACTCTCCGGCGGTATGAAACAAAAACTTGGACTGGCCTCCGCGCTCGTCACACGTCCGCGATTGCTGCTGCTCGATGAACCCACCACAGGCGTTGACCCCGTCACCCGCCAGGATTTTTGGCAACTGGTTATCAAACTCGTTTCACAACCCTTGTCTCACCGCGAAGAAACGAAGGACACGAAGGAAGAAAATAATAAAGAAGAATCTTCGCGCTCTTTGCGCCTTCGCGGTGAAGAATTGAGCGGCGTCTCCGTCATCATCTCCACCCCATACATGGATGAAGCCTCACGCTGTCATCGGGTTGGATTCATGAAAGCGGGCAAGATCATCGCCGAAGACTCACCGTCCAATTTGCGCGCGCGGCTGAATGGGCGTGTGCTCGAACTGCGCGGAAATCCCATCAACGTGCTTCGTCACGTGGCGCATCAGGATGAAGATGTGGAGGATGTGGCCGCGTTTGGCGACAAGTTGCATGTCCGTGTCCGCGCGGACAAATCTGACCTCGTGATGAAGCGTTTGCCCGATGAGATCAAAGCTGCTGACGGAACGCTTGTAGATTTGCGCATCGTCCCGCCGGCATTGGAAGATGTCTTTATCGCATTATCGGAGTCGAATCATGACTGAGTCAGTGATCGTTGTAGAAAACCTCACCCGCAAATTCGGCGATTTCGTCGCAGTGGATCACATCAACTTTGAGGTGAATCCCGGCGAAGTCATCGGCTATCTCGGACCCAACGGCTCGGGCAAGACCACCACCATCCGCATGTTGCTCGGCTTGCTAAAGCCCAGCGACGGCAAAGCCACCGTCCTCGGTTACGATGTTTTCAAACAAAGCGAAGAGATTCGCGCGCGTGTCGGATACATGTCGCAAAAATTTGCCATTTATGATGACTTGACGACGCTCGAAAATTTGACATTCTACGGCGGCGTGTATGGGATTACGGACAAAGCCCGCATCCAACACACCCTGGAACTGGTCGGACTCAAGGGGCATGAGTCTACGCTGACAAAGGACATGTCCACCGGCTGGCGTCAGCGGCTTTCGCTTGGCATCGCATTGGTGCATGAACCGAAATTATTATTCCTCGACGAGCCCACCTCTGGCGTTGACCCAACCGCCCGCCGCGCATTTTGGGATTTGATCTACGAACTTGCTGAAGGCGGCGTGACCATTTTGGTCACCACACATTACATGGACGAAGCCGAATACTGTGAAAGAGTGGCCGTGATGCGCGACGGAAAATTGCTGGCGATGGATACGCCAACGAATCTAAAGAAGCTCATTATTACTGGGGATGTTTGGGAGGTATTCGCTCATCCATTGGAGAAAGGACTGGAAATCCTCACCGCAATGGATGGAGTGGAACGTGTCGGGTTGGCTGGTGACCATTTACGCGTCATCAGCTCACGGGTAGGCAACGACGCGATGCAAAGCCTGTTAATTGGAAAAGGAATCAGCGTGGAAAAAATCGAAAGAGGCGAACCCACTCTGGAGGATGTATTCCTGTCGCTGGCTCGGTAAAACGTTTAACGTTGAACGTTCAACGTTAAACGTTTTCTTTACCCTTCGGGGGTGACGATTGCCATGATGAGATAGGCAATTGCGAGACCGGGCCCGGCGACGAAGAAACCAAGCACGAATAACAGGCGCACAACGGTTGGGTCAATGTTGAGATAATCTGCGAGACCGGCGCACACGCCCGCAATCATGCGGTTGGATTTGCTTCGGGTGAGGGTTTTGATGTCGTTCATTTTTACTCCTTTCGTTTTAGGTGACAGTCATTTCTGAAAGTGACTGTCACCTTTTATTACGCAGGCAAACGAAAAGAGTTGCGCGCTTATCTCGCCGTATCCAAATTTACACCCACATCGCAGCCTTCAGGTATGTATAATGGAACCATGAAAAATAAAATGTCACACTGGCGGCTGGCAACATTTATTTTTGTGTTTCTCTTTGCGGTTGTTATCTTGTTTTGTAACGCTTTTCGTTATCATTTGCCATTGGGATATGCGGGGCTTTATACATTGATGGCTGAAAAGATCGCTGAAAACCAATTTTTTCTCCCTTATGAAATTCCATATTATGGGCCCGGTGGAATCGCAGGGGCATATCCGCCTTTGGGAATGTATTTAATGGCGGTCTTTCTTAAGATGGGAATACCCTGGTGTGAATATTTGCGTTTTGCGCCCCCTTTTCTCAGCCTTATAGCCGTAATCTCATTTTATTTTTTGGCTGAAGAGATTACGGAGTCGTTTCTGAGCGCGGGTCTTGCTTCGATTTTTTTGGTCTGTTCCCCCGAAGTTTTCAAATCTCACGTATGGGCCGCGGGAAGCGTCAGGGCTTTGGCTTTTTGTTTTGTATTATTGTCCCTGCTCCAATTTGTGAAAGCCGTAAAACATAATCAGATTGTTTATACTGTGACTGCGGGTATTTTTCTTGGCTTAACTTTTTTAACCCACTTGTATTACTTTATCTTCTGGGGAATTTTTGCACTTAGTTGGGTTGTCGTAAATCACCGTTCCTGGCGGAGTTTTTTTATGGCGCTGGGTATCAGCCTTGTAATTATAGCGCCGTGGGTTTGGATTACCCTTTCCCGCCATGGGTTTTCTGTTTTACAAGGTGCATTTGCTTCTCATGGAAATCAGGGCTTTCTAAATGCATTTACCTCGTTTCAAAGCATGTTCGCGTGGCTGGGAGGGAACTTATTTCCCTATATTCTGGACCCGTTCTTTGTGTTTTGTGTAGTCTGTGGGGGATATGTGCAGGCAGTAAATCGAAGGTATGAGTTATTACTGACTATGCTGGGTGTTTTATTATTGTTTTCGCCTGAAGGGGCCCGTTTTGTGATTACAGTTGGATCAATTTTGGCGGGGACTTCCATTGATATTATTACTCTGCCTGTTTTTGCCGTCAAAAAAATACAGCGGACGGTGTTTGCTGATCTATTGGCAGTCTCGTTCATCATGAGTTTGGCGCTTGGTGCGCGCGCCATTATGGGAATGAAGCCGGCCATCAACAGGGATACATTCTCTCTTGCCGATCTCATTATCGAAAACACACCTGCTGATGCCCGCTATTTATTGATCGCAGGACATGATGAGGCTGAGTGGTTCCCATATCTTTTGAGACGTGAACCGATGATCTCCCATTGGGGCAGTGAATGGTTGGGGACGTATGATGAGCAGGTGGACTTATTTAAGCGGGTGCTGCACTGCCAGGCGAAGCAAAGCGCTGACTGTGTTGAAGATCTCATTGACGATATTGGCGAGCCTGATTTTTTAATTACCAAAAAAGAGAATGCGCTTCTCAATGATCGGCTTGGGGTGAAGTATGAATTGAGGGGTGAAAAGGAATTTGAAGAATATCTCGTTTGGTATCGTAAATAATTTCATCGGCGGCTTTTTACTTTATGTATGACGTTGCCTGTCCTTGAATAAACCTATATTGTTTCCAGAGCAGATAGCCGATCAAAAGAGTATTGATCAATACAGCAAGGAGTAGGAATACCGCCCCAAATGGAGATGGCGGCTTTTGGGGACTGATGACCAGAAATACGAAATAAGCCAGCCCGGAGACCAATTGTGAACCAACCGCTGGGATCCATAGCCGTGAAACATAAAAAGCCAGAATGAAAGTGAAAACATCCATCAGGTAAAAATAGCGCTCGTGCATTTTCGGCAGAAGAAAGGGGATCGTCGCCACGGAAACAGCCGCGCAAAGGATCATGGTCTCCCTGTTCAAATCTTTGATCTTGATCGCATACCCAATTGCCCATGCAAGTGTGCTTATCACTGTAATCGCAATGCCGATGTATAGTCCGGGTGTGTACAGGTCGTTTGGGATGAGCAGGTACAGGTTGGGCGCTTTCATGGAAAGCGATCTGAATGTCTCTGCCTGTCCCAAATAAACTCCCAGTACACTTGATAAAGACCGCCCTGCAACGAGGGCTGGAGTCATCATTATCATATAGGCGATTGGGACAATAAAGTAGTAACGCCAGGGGATGCGCTTTTTAATGGTTATCAGAAGCAGGAAAGGAAACAGGAAGACCGCCTGCGCCTTGAATGCGAACGCAATTCCAAATGAAATGAGCGCGGGAAGGGGCTTGTCCTGCAAAAGATAAAACATGCTGATCAGGATAAAGCATGTATATATCGAGTCCGCCTGTCCCCAGGCGGAACTGTTCAATGCGATTGTGGGAAGGCATAAAAACAAGGCGGCGGCAATCAACCGCACATATTCTTTTTGAGAATGCAGTTTTACGATTCGAAATATGAGATAAGCATTGAAAAAGTCGAATAGAATGGAAATTGACTTGATCGCTGTGATTTTTGAAACAAAACCATTTGTATAAGTAACAAGTGCAAGGAGATAAAGATATGGCGGTGTATAGTTAGAAAATTCTTCTCCGAGCGAAGTCCACGCCCCGCGAAGCACGATATGGTCATACCACGGGATCAGGTAGGCTTTCATATCCAGCGACACAACCGGCAGCAAACCAATCCTTATGACAATGCCGAGGAGAATCAAAATATAAAAGAGGAACTTATACCGCGCCGTATTGTCTAAGTTCATGGAATCCTCTTCCAACAATTCAAAGTGATGTGTTTTGCAGTATTTTTTGGAATGCCCTGAGCAATGTGCCGCGTTGTTCGTAGCCTGTCTCGCTCAAATCTGCCAGCGCCAAAAATAATTTTTCGCGGCAGCGGCTAAGCAGTCCGCCAGCCAGACGCGCAAGCGATTCGGTCTCTGCGTTTACTTCATCTGCATCCATCCACAGGCGGCCGGACTCCCAGTGGCGCGATAAGACATAGGGATGTGTCAGCGGCTGTGAAAGACGCTGCACCCATCCACTGGAGCCGGGGTCGAGCCAGAATTGCACGGCAACGGGATGATTCATCATCAGGAATGTATGCGCGGGGGCGACCAAAACCGTTTCTTTATTTTCAGCGCGCCATGATTCCAAGTATTGCGCGGCGATCACGCCGTCTTCCAGCATGGCGATGTATTCCTTTCCAAGGTCGAAACCTGATAGGTTTGTTGTTGAAGGCTCCATTGCATAGCGAAATTTTCTGATGGATTCGATCAGGCTGGATGCAATACGTACCGAGTCCATGTTGTGATGGAATCCATATTCAGGTTGTGACAGCGCTTCGCCGAATAACTTACGCAAAAAGAAATCAAACGGCTGTGGAGTTGTTTTCCGATATTCATTGAGCCAGTTGCGCAGGTTTGTGTATCTTTCGCCGAGGGCGTATGTGATGCGTTCCTGCATGTCGGGCTTGATCTCGTCGAAGGTTGAAAGCCTCATATCCTTTTGGTGGTAAACGATTTCAGTTAATAATTGCGCGCGGATCAAGTCGGTGTTCAGCGCGAACATCAAGGCGTGGGTTACATCAAATTTTGTTGGGTGTACATTCCACTGTGGATGTGCCAACGCCGATAAAGTGAGCAATGTTTTACTGGCAGGTTCGTCGCGCAATGAACGTGATGGACGATGCGAACGCCAGGGAATGTTTGCAGCTTCCAATCGATTCGTGATCGAGAAGCGTAGGGCATCCGAAAGGAAAGGCGCAAGAATGACAATTTCAGACGGTGGAATTCCATCGTCTTCAATCAATGATTTGATTCTGCCGACAACCTCATCCAGCATTTCAGGATAATAATGCGCCAGAATAAATTCCAGTGTGCTGTTTATATTTATATTTTCAGATTCGCGATGCGTGATCGCAGAAACCAACATATTGGAAAGTTGAATGACATTTTCAGACGAGACGAAACTTTCCACGAATTCGATCCGCTCGTCACAAGCCTCGCTCAAGGCATATCCGGTAATTGAGTCGCCTCCGAGGAAGTAGCGATACCCCGCATCAGTGTCGTAGATCAACAGCGCCGAGTCAAAATCCGCAAGCCATTCGTTGATGATGTCATGCGCGCGCGGGGCATCTTCTTCGACATTGTCATAGATCAGGTGGCGATAGGTGCGCTTGAGATAATTCTGTACCGGCTCTTGCGTCCAAAGGATGTTTGAGAAGATTTCAAGTTGCAGGGAAAAATCGAGCAGGTTATGGTCAAGGCAATACTCGCGGAAGAGGTTGGCGCATTCCTGCGCATCCTGATAAATGCGGCGCTGAACAGGGTCGCCAAACCAGGCCGCGTCCATGCGCGCGCCGATCTCTGTGTATGGAAAGCCAACGACAGCGGCTTTGTTCAAGTTGTCGAGGACTTGGGAATATAAACGGTTGCGGTCAATGGTCAGGGATTGAAAATAACCCTGCTCCAGCAAGGGACGCACGAGGTATGCCATGTAATATTGCGCGGTTTCAAGCGTGAGAAACACTGGCGGCTGGTCTGGATTTTTGAAGCCTGCCGCTTCCGCTGCCATCGGCCAGAACAGGTCACACATGCGTTGTGCAAGACCGCCGATGGTGGCGGATGTTACTTCGCCGCCTGCGCTTCGTTCGGGGCTGATCAGCAGATCAAGGTACGGTTCCTGCATTGTCCGCTGTGGGGTGAGCATGAGGATGTTGTCCGCTGGGACGCCTTGCGCGAGCAGGTAACGCATCCGCTCCACGCCGACAGTTGTTTTGCCCGTCCCCGCACGACCAGAGACGAAGAGGCGCATGTCGAGCGGAGATTCGATTACTTGACGTTGAGGCAGGCTAAGGGTTGTCATGAAGTGAGGGTAAAGGGTGCGGGTGGTTTTGTCAACAGATTAAAACGCAATTTCACCGATCTGCTCAAAATTGATATCAAATAATTCTTCGGCTTCGGTCTCCAATTCAGCATCGGCGGCGTCTCCTGCGCGGATGCCGCGGTTGCAGTACGATCTATAGGGGCAGTAACTGCACTTCGAGACTTCATCAGTTTTCGGGAAGGTGGATGCGGTGATTATTTCATCCGCAATTTTTGTGAGCGCATCCCAATCCCGCTTGTATTGATCCGCTTTATAAATGAATCGCGCAGGGTCGGCGGGGAAGTCTGCGAACCAGTAGACCATCTCGATCTGTTCCGGCGCAAAGGGTTTACCGTGATTGAAATGCGCGCCAGCCTGCACAAGCAGGGAGCGGTAAACGCGCGTCTGCCAGCGGATGTGGAGCAAATCGTTTTTCGGCCGCTTGCGATAGGTTTTCCAATCGTAAATCGTGACCTGGTCCTTCTTGCCGATTGCGATCAAGTCATATTTTGCGACCAGGCGGAATTTTCCGAGCGGCGCGGAAAGGGTGACTTCCGGGTAGAGACCTGACAGGTCTCGAAGACCTCGGAGGTCTGATGCCTGTAAATAATTTTCCCACCATCTCTGCAGATTTTCTGTATTGGCTAATTTGTTGATCTGTTCCGCAGGGATGCCGATGAGATGCTGCTGCACGAGGCGATGGAAATATTCACCTTCCTTTTGGTGCTTCTCATTTTCGAGCGCGGGTTCCGTTTCAATGGCGGGATAAGCCAGTCGTTGCAGGTAGCGCAGCTCGAAGCGGCGCGGACAATCGTAATAGTCTTGCAGGGATGATTGGCTGAGGGTGTTCAGGATTTCGGACATGGCTCTATTTTGCCACAGAATGAATTGCTTATGCTATACTTTTGAAAAATTTGGGAGTTGCTGGTTTAGCCGCTCCTTCAAAAATGGAGCGTTAGATGGGTCAGGATGCACAGGTGGCAGTTTTCATTGACTATGACAATATCGAAATAAGTGTCGAAGAGGCGTTTGGTAAAAACGCGGATGTGGATTGGAGTCGCATTTTGCAAGCCGCAACACAAATGGGGCGTGTGGTCTTGCGCCGCGCCTATGCCGATTGGGCGGAAGCCGCCGCCAAACAACGTCAGTTGCTTGGGCTTGGCGTGGAGCTTGTTCACGTTAACAGCAAACGCGGCAAGAATGCGGCGGATATTCGGATCGTGATTGACGCCTTGGAATTATTCTACAACGACAAAGATGCCTTTACGCATCTCGTGCTCGTTTCTGGCGACGGCGACTTTACCGAGTTGGTTCACCGTCTGCGCGCGCACGGAAAGACCGTGACCGGCATTGGAATCAGCGGCACAAGCGCCGAGTACCTGGTCAATGCCTGCGATAAATTTATCTTTTACGATAAATGGCAGGGAGTGAATAAAGTTAAGAAGACGCCTCAAAACGGGTCAAGTCAAAACCAACCCGTGCAAAAGCAAAATAACAGCGCGGCGAAACCAAGTCTGCCTGTTGCGACCACGCCCGAAGGAAAATTCGAACAGTATTCAAATCTGCTATCAGCGCGCAAGATACGCGTCCCAAATGGCGACCAGCGTCCTTTTATCATTTATAAAATGTACGAGATGGTGAAGAATGCTCCCCAGCCGCTTACCTTTATTCAGTTGAAGGATCAGGCTCAGACATTTTTTGCGAATGTAACGCCAAAAATAGAACCACAAGTTGTGCTGGATATTGCCTATCAATTATTCAACACCTTTTGTTTTGAATTCGACCCTGAAAGCCACGAACGGATTTTGAATCGCAAAATGTTCTTTGCGGGCGATGTGCAAAAAGCATCGGACCTGCTCGATAAATGCGACCGCAAAATATTACAGTTGCTCATCTCTGACCTTGGCTCTCCCGATAAATTGGACCTGGAAGTGATTGCACTTCTTCTCTATGGCGGTTTGCGTACCCTGAAAGTTTTGGACCACATCGCCAGTTTGATGACGACGGAATAAAATCAGTTATAATCGCGGATATGATTTACGATTTCAGTGCAGGCAAATCCCCTTTAATCATCGGCGTGCGTGGCTTCATCTTCGCAGGGCTTCCTTGAATCGCGCCTGTACGCTGAAAGCATCATCTTAACTTTCACACGCCGCAGGTTGCTCCTGCGGCGTGTTTATTTGTAATATCGTAGGGGCGACCCGCCAATGTTAATCAAAGCCTTGGCAGACCCTGACGGGTCGACCCTACATGGAATAAAAAATGGTACAACTTCAACTCGCAAACATCACCCTCATTCTCGGCGCAAAACGCATCTTTGAAAATCTCAATTGGGAAATCCAAACCGGGCAGAAGATCGGACTCATCGGTGCGAATGGCGCGGGGAAGTCTTCCCTCTTCAAGATGATCGAAGGGGAGTATTCCCCCGAACTGGGCGGGGCGATCACCCGCGCCCGACTCATCACAACCGGATACCTGTCTCAGTCTCCCGAGCTTGATCCTACGCTGACGGCTTTAGACGCCGCGCTTGCGGGCAATCCGCGAGTGGCGCAAGTCCACGCGGAATTGGAACGTGTGGAAAATAGTTTGGGTGATCCCGAAGTCTACGGCAATGAGCGCAAACTTCAACTCGCGCTGGAACAGCAGCATAAACTCGTCGAGGAATATCACGCGCTCGGTGGCGACTCATACCCTGTGCGGGTGCGTGACCTGCTGCTCGGGCTGGGACTCGCTCAAAGTGAACTGCCCAAGCCCCTCGCGGTGTTGAGCGGCGGGCAGAAAAAACTGGTCGGGTTGGCGCGTCTGCTTCTTGTCCGGCCGGATATTTTATTGCTCGACGAACCCGACAACCATCTTGATCTGCCCGGCAAAATGTTCCTCGAAAAACTTATCCGCGAATACGAAGGGACGGTGGTGCTGATCTCGCATGACCGTTACTTGCTGGACGCCGCCGTCACGCACATCGCCGAGTTGGAAGATGGCAAGTTGACTTTGTTCAGCGGCAATTACACCGAGTTCGTACTGGACAAAGAAGAACGGCTGGCGCGGCAGGAAGAGTTGTATCAAGTTCAAAAACGCAGCCTCGCCCGCATGGAAATGGCGATCAAGCGTTATAAAGTGTGGGTGCAATTCAACGATAAATTTGCGACCCGTATCCATGCCATGGAAGCGCGTATGGCTCGCGTAGATAAAATTGACAAGCCCATGCTGGATCGCAAACGAATGGACATGCGCCTCAGCGGCTGGCGCGGCTCGAATAAAGTTTTGGAACTTGCCGAAGTTTCAAAATCATTTGGCGCGAAGCAGGTGTTTTCAAATCTCAACGAAACCATCTGGCATGGTGAGCGGGTGGGGCTGATCGGCGCAAACGGCGCGGGCAAATCTGTCCTGCTGAGAATGATCCTCGGACAGGTACAATCTGATGCGGGCGAGATCAAGATCGGTCCAAGCATTTCCATCGGACATTATGCGCAGGAACATGAAACACTCGACTTCAATCAAACCGTCGTGGATGCTGTCCGTTATGCGGGCGAGATGAGCGAATCGCGTGCGACTGCTTTTCTCCTGCATTATCTTTTCACATACAAACAGGTCTCGCAAAAAATCGGTGAACTCTCAGGCGGAGAGCGCAGCCGACTGCAATTGGCATTGGTGGTTTTATCCAGCGCAAATTTTCTGCTGTTGGACGAGCCCACCAACAACCTCGACATCGCCTCGGCAGAAGTGCTGGAGCAGGCGCTTGAAGATTTCGAAGGCACGGTACTGGTCATTTCGCATGACCGTTATTTCCTTGATCGTACCGTTGAAAGATTACTGGTTATCGAAGAGGGTCAACTGGTTGAATATCAAGGCGGTTACAGCGATTATCTTGAAATGAGAGGCGAAAAATAATAAGACCTTATGCTATACTTGGTCTTATATTTCACAAGCCACATACTCAAAACAGGAGTTTCCCATGCCGAAGAATATTGTGTTGACCCTGACCGGCCGCGACAAAGTTGGAATCGTTGACAGCGTAACCAGTGTGATCGCCAAACGTAATGGCAATGTGGAATCCAGTCGCATGGCGCGACTCGGGGGTGAATTTGCCATGCTGATGCTTGTCGCTGTTCCCGATAAGGAATTCACCAATTTAGACCAGGATTTTCAGCAGTTGCGCGAAGAGGGGTATCAGGTGACGCTGTTGCAAACTGAGGATGATTCAAAGAAGTACGCGGGCTGGCTGCCGTATGAGATCGAAGTGACTGGCGCAGACCACGAAGGCATCATCCACGATATTTCGCATCATCTTGCCGCGCAGGGCATCAATATCGAAAGCATGGATACCAGTTCCACGCCCGCGCCGATGAGCGGCACCCCCTTGTTTACAATGAAGGGCGTCGTCCTTGTCCCGCCGCAGTTGCATTTTCATGTTTGGAGCGACTCGTTGGAGGAGATTGGCGATAAATTGAATGTGAGCGTCAAGGTTGGGATGGTGAAGTAGGAATGAGAATAATTTTTTAGTGGTTGAGACTATGATTGGAATTGAAAATATTTCTCTTGTTGTCTTCCATACAGCAGTGTGATATTCACAATGCTGGTGGCCAAATTCAGTTTTTCTAAAGGAGATGTAATATGGAAACCGCTTCATCTGGTCAGCCCGCTGTTCGTACCAAGACAACCACCGTATGGTTGTGGATCGTGCTTGTCTTAAACGTAATTGTTGGATTTATGTCCTTCTCACTTATAGGCACCATGACTGGACTGGGACTTAGTCCTGTTCCCTTAATTATCAGTGCGCTGATGAGCTTTGGCGTTGCTGCGGGCGCTTTCATGATTATGCAATGGAAGAAGATGGGATTTTATATCATTGCCGGATGTGTAGCGGTTAATATTCTTGTGGCTATATTTGGCGGCGGGAGCGCTGGGTCTGCGATCGGTGGTGGACTCCTCAGCTTGGGTATCCTTTATTATGTTTTGCAGTATCCAAAAGATAATAAGGCTTGGAGCCATCTCGCATAATTGGAATGTAATTTCTGGTTAGCGCCATTACTCAATAAGGGTCGGAATGTTTTTTTACAACTGAATATCAAAAAGCCGCGACAGGATTATCGCGGCTTTTTTGATTCTTTGACTTGTTATTTTTTCAGGCGATTATATCCCCTTAGAATTTCCCGCACTTTTCCATGCGGCAAAGCCTTGATACTCAATCCGTTGTGACCTGTCATATCTTCCGCCGCAATCAGGGCATTGATGATCGCCTCCTCCGTTGCCAGCGCGGACGCAGACAATAGCGGGTCAATGTGGTCATTGTTCAATGCCTGAATATTCGATAATCCCATGGCATCGCCGTGAGCTGCTTCGGGGTTGGCTGTTGAGAACGCGAGGAAAATATCGCCGGAGCCGTTTCCGCCCATACTGCCTGTGCGCGCCATGCCGAGGGTTGCGCGTTTCGCCAGTCGTTTGAGTTGATGGGGGAGGACAGGCGCATCGGTTGCGACAATCACGATCAACGAGCCGTCATCCTGCTTGAAGGGATTCTCGCCGTTCGTGAAAGGCGCATCGTCCAATAAATGTTGACCTACGGGTACGCCAGCAATCGTCAGTTGATACCTTCTGCCGAAGTTGCACTGTGCCAGAACGCCCACCGTCCAGCCGCCGAGTTTGTCGGGAAGTTTGCGCGAGGAAGTTCCCGTGCCGCCCTTGAATTCGTAGCAGATCATCCCCGTGCCGCCGCCGACATTGCCTTCTGCAATTGCGCCAGTCTTTGCCGAATCCAATGCGCTCAGTACGTGATTTTCCTTCACATAAAAAGCGTTCATGTCATTCAGCCAGCCATCGGCGGTTTCAGCCACAACAGGCATGGACCATTGTTGATACATGGCATTGTTCTTCACCTGCCAGGCAATGATCGTGTCGCGGACAATGCCCACGCTGTGCGTATTTGTGATGCCGATTGGACCTTCGAGCAGTCCGCCTTCTTCGACCCACGCCGCGCCTGTCATCTCGCCGTTGCCGTTGAATGAATGGACTCCCGCATACACAGGCGTGTGATCCATGCCCCCGCGTGGAAGGATGACCGTCACTCCCGTCCGCGCTGATTCACCCTCAGTAACAGTAGCATACCCAACGGTCACGCCTGAAACGTCTGTGATCGCGTTGAATGTCCCGGTGTTGCCGTCGAATGGAATCCCCAAATCCCGTGCGCGAGGTTTTTTCATGAAATTTCCTTCTTGGCAGGTTACAAACCTGCCCTACTGATACTTTCAATAAAAAAACAAGCCATGAAGAAAATTCCTTCATGGCTTGCCCTGTTAATAAAAGTTAGAACAACCCAAGCACTCTGCCGGTTTCCAGGTCCAGATCAATGTCATAGAATACGGGGCGTGTGGGCAAGCCCGGCATCGTCCGCATATCGCCGAGGATCGGATACAGGAAGCCCGCTCCAACGCTGGCGCGGATCTCGCGCACGCCAATGCGGAAGCCCGTCGGCGCGCCTTTCTTCGAGGCATCAGTGGTGAAGGAAAGGTGGGTCTTTGCCATGCAGATCGGTAATTTATCGAAGCCCTGGCGGGTGTAGCGTGCGATCTGTTCGTCGGCTTCGGGGGAGTAATCTACGCCGTCGGCGTGATAGATTTCGCGGGCGATGGTTTCGATCTTGTTCTTGATCGTCTCTTCCAGCGGATACAGGAACTGGAAGTTGGTTGGCTTCTCGGCGGCTTTGATCACAGCCTCAGCCAATTTCTTCGCGCCCGCGCCGCCATCTGCCCAGTGGGTGGAGACGACCGCATCCATTGCGCCCATCTTCATTGAGGCTTCGCGCACGATTTCCACTTCGGCGGGGGTATCAGTTGCAAAGGAATTCACGGCCACGACAACGTTGACGCCGAATTTGAGCGCGTTCTGAATGTGACGTTCCAAATTGGGAAGTCCTGCGCGCAACAGGTCGAGATTCTCATCGGTGTATTCGGGGGCGAGCGGTTTGCCTGCCACAACTTTCGGTCCGCCGCCGTGCATCTTCAAAGCGCGGACGGTGGCAACCAATACAACCACCTGCGGCACCAAGCCCGAGTAGCGGCATTTGATGTCGAAGAATTTTTCCATGCCGATGTCTGCGCCAAAGCCAGATTCGGTGATGACGTAATCTGCTAGTTTGAGCGCGATCCGATCTGCGATGATCGAGGATTGTCCGTGGGCGATATTGGCAAACGGTCCCGCGTGGACTGTGGCCGGAGTGCCCTCCAAAGTCTGCATCAGGTTGGGCTTGATCGCGTCTTTCATCAAAACGGTGATCGCGCCTGCTACGCCGAGGTCTTCGGCTGTGACGGCTTCGCCTTGTTTGTTCGAAGCGACGACCATTCTGCCGAAGCGTTCGCGCATATCTTCGAGGTCAGTGGTCAAGGCCAAAACAGCCATGATCTCGGAGGCAACGGCAATGTCATAGCCTGTGCGGTGCGCGTGACCCACTTCATCCTTGCCCAAGCCGACTTCGATTTCGCGCAACATGCGGTCGTTGATGTCCACAACGCGGCGCCAGGTAATGGTGGATTCGTCAATATCGAGCCGCGCAAAGCGAGAGCGTTCTTCGGCTGTCAATTCGTTCGGGTCAGTCTTTTCGATGCCGAGTTTCTTCAATCGGCGCAGCATGTTCGAGGAGAATTTGCGGTTGCCTTTCTTATCGAGCGGACAAAGCGCATTGAATAATTTCTCATCATCCTGCATTTTCTCGTGCATCACACGCGCATCCAACGCGGCGGCAGTTAAATTATTTGCCGCAGTAATCGCATGAATGTCGCCTGTCAGGTGCAGGTTGAAATCTTCCATCGGGATCACCTGCGAATATCCGCCGCCCGCCGCGCCGCCTTTGATGCCAAAGGTCGGTCCCTGCGAAGGCTGACGAATTGCCGTGATGACCGTCTTGCCCAAATACGCGCCCAATGCCTGCGAAAGTCCCACAGTGGTTGTGGTCTTGCCTTCGCCGAGCGGGGTGGGGGTGATGGCGGTCACGTCGATATATTTGCCGTTCGGACGATTCTTAAGGCGTTCCAAAATTTCAAGTTTGATCTTTGCTTTATAAGGACCGTACAACTCAAGTTCATCTTCGCGGATGCCCAACTCGGCGGCAATCTGTGTAATCGGTTTGATGTCTGAAGCCTGGGCAATGTCAATATCGGATGGAACAGGGCGTACCAGTTTCAACTTGGTCGCTTTGAATTTAACAGCAGACTTTGCTGGCGCGGCTTTCTTTACAACCTTTTTTGCAACAACCTTCTTCGCAATCACTTTCTTTGCTGTTGCCTTCACGGTTTTCTTAGCGGGTTTTGCTTTGGTAGCCATAGAATCTCCTTATTAATTATATATAATTTATCAAGCCCTATTATCTGGATATTTGACAAAAAAAGCAAGAGAGTTTCGTCACCTCTTTGTCATCCACTTAGCAAAGTTCCCACATTTTCGCCATTCAAAGCGCGCGTTAAAAATCCGCTTTCCTCAGCCGAGAAAATTTGTGTAGTCAAGCCTTTATTTTTTTGGATTAATCCAAACATTTCCTCGACCTTGGCCTTCATCCCACCCGTGACATCGGTACTCGCCGACCCGCCGATTCCTGCGCGCATATTTTCGTAATCAGATAGTTGAATCTGTTTCACGAGCATGGTCCTCGCCGGGAAATCTGCCCAAACGCCCGCCTCGATCCCCGCCAGCAGAATCCGCGTCGGCGGGAACTGCTCCGCAAGAAAGGCGAACACATCTTCGGTCGAAAGGATCGTCCCGCCGAGCGCCTCATCGAAGGCCACATCGCCATGTACAACGGGGAGCAGGTGAACTTCCAATGCTTTGCGTATAGCCAGAATGTTATGTGCCGTGACAACTCGATTCGTGGAAACCATTGAAGCCGAAGGCGAAAACGGAATGGCAGGTACGCCCGCTTCGAGCAGGGTTTGCATCACGTAGCGCGTCAACTCTGCCGCCTGAAAGCGCACTTCTGCGAAGCCCCTCCAATAGTCGTTTTCTTCGCGCGCTTCGCCCCTTCGCGGTGAAACTTTTATTCCGTCGCGCGTTCCATACTTCTTCGCGGCGGTGTGTCCGAACGAGCCGGAACCATGCCCAAGGATCAGAACCAGCTCAGGGTTTGAGTCCAGAACCGTTTTGATTTCGAGCGCGAGTTCTTTTAATTTATCCAATCGTGGGGTGTAGGGTTTGTCCTTGTCGGTAATCAGTGACCCGCCCAGTTTGAGGAAAATGGTTTCATGTGTCATGCGTTATGTTTTACCACATTTACGTTAAACGTTATAATCCCATTTATGGATATCCATGCCGGAATTATCGCCGCATCAATTTTGATCGTTGTCGCCGCTGTTTTTGTGATACGCGCGGCTATTCGTGTCATGCAGTCTGCGCGTAAATTGTCCTTCTACAGTTTGCGCCGGATGCACAATAGGAACGCCTGGCAATTATTTTTCTTTTCCTTGTTTTTGTTCAGTTGCGCAATCTGGCTTCCATTTTATGGCGAACCCATTGTTTATGGCTATTTTCCGCCGTCGCCGACTCCATCATTAACGCCGACGATCACACTGACCCCAACCATCACGTTGACGCCAACGGTTACAGTCCCTGCAACCCAAACTTTGACTCCCTCTGTCTCTGAAACTCCCACGCTTACACTTACGCCATTTTTGCCTGAGTCGATTCGAACATTATTTCAAGGCGAGGTGACTCCAAATCCCGATGCGCTTTTCACCGCCATTCAATTTTCAAACGAGTTTGACGGCACGAATCCCATTGACCCTAAAACTGTGTTCGAGCTTCCCATCCAAACCATGTACGGCGGATTCGATTACAACAACACCATCCCTGGCGTGCAATGGACTGCACTCTGGTATCGCGATGGACAATTGATAGATTATGAAACCCAACCCTGGAACGGCGGCACCGGCGGTATCGGCGGTTATACCGAATGCACAGACCCAATTGGCGGCTGGCTGGCGGGTCAATATGAAGTGCAAATCTTTATGGGGTATGAATGGAAAGTGGTCGGGCGTTTTATTGTACTTGGCGCTCCTGAAACCCCTACAGTCACGCCAACCTTTACACCAATTCCGCCTGTGACCACTCCATAATCGAAGAGGCTTCCCTGTGACCGAAAAAGCATTCCAGGATTTCTATCCCGAATACTTCGCGCATTGCTATGGTTGTGGAAGTATGAACGAACTCGGACACCAGATCAAAAGTTATTGGGACGGTGAAGAATCAGTCTGTCATTTTCAACCCAAGCCATATCACACCGCAATTCCCGGATATGTTTATGGCGGTCTGCTCGCCTCATTGGTGGATTGTCATGGCACAGGCACAGCCGCCGCTGCAGGTTACCGCGCCGAAAACCGCGCCATGGATACCGAGCCGCCTTTGCGTTATCTCACTGCATCCCTGCATGTGGATTATCTCAAACCCACGCCTTTGGGTCCTGTGCTGGAGATCCGCGCGAGGGTTAAAGAAGTGAAGGGGCGCAAGGTTGTTATAGAAGAATGGATCGTTGTAAATGGGGAAATCACCGTGAAAGGGGAGTTGGTTGCGGTGCAGGTTCCGGAGAGTTTGGTGAAGGAATTGCTGGGGGAGAAGTGAGAAGTAAAAAGTGAGAAGTGACGAGTAATAAGTAACAAGAAAAAGTCCCGTATGGCTTAGCCATTACGGGACACAACTTATTACTTCTCACTCCACTCCTTCATTGGCTTGAAGTAAAAATCCTCCCAGCCTTTTTGGTAATCATCCGCCTGTCCTTCGGGGATATTGGAATGATGGAGTGTTAATTTTGTTTTACCGTGACTTTCTTCCAATAAAATTTCCACAATTGAATCTTCTGAGCCTTCGGGAAATTCCGCTGTGCGCCAGGCTTGCAGAATTCTTTTGTTCTCTTCCAACTCTAAAAACATTCCCTTAATATAACCATCCCATGCGACGAAATCGCCATCTACAGTGCCATCTACTTTTGCGGGACTGCCCGTGAGGGCGCTGTGTCCTTCGCTCGAAAGCAATGCTTTGTAGATGGTTTCTGCCTTTGCATGGATCGTAACGCTAACAGTAAATTCATTTTTCATTCTTCTCCTTAGATCGCCCAGGCTTTCTTTTTACCGCTCATCGCTTCCGCAATCTGTGCGGCGAGCCGTGCATTGTTTAACAATAATGCCAGGTTTGTACGTAGGGATTTTCCCTCTGTTAATTCACTGATGCGACTCAATAAGAACGGGGTAAGTTTCTGTCCGTGGATTCCCTGCTTAATGGCTTCGGCAGACGCTTTGGCGATGATCGGTTCCATTTCAGACTTTGGAATGGATTCTGTTTCAGGGACAGGGTTCGTCACAAGGATGGCGCTCTTCATGCCCAGGTTCCAATGTGCCTGCGCAAACTCCGCAATCTCTTTGGGCGAGTCAAGGCGCACGCTTACGCCAAGTCCGCTTTCACGGGAATAGAACGCGGGGAATTCATCGGTCTGATAGCCCACGACAGGCACGCCCATGGTTTCGAGATATTCAAGTGTGGCAGGCAGATCCAAAATTGCCTTTGCGCCCGCGCAGACCACGATCGTGGGAATATTTGCCAGTGAGCGCAAGTCAGTTGAAATATCAAAGGATGATTCCTTGTGTACGCCGCCAATTCCGCCTGTGGCGAAGACTTTGATGCCTGTCATATTCGCGGCGAACATTGTGCCAGCCACGGTGGTTCCGCCATTTGCCTTTTTGACAATGGCGGTGGCGAAATCGCGGTGGCTCACTTTCAGCGTGGACTCAGCGTCAGAAAGCCGAACCAGCTCCTCGTCGGAGAGTCCGATGTGGATTTGTCCATTCAGCAGGGCAACGGTGGCGGGCGTCGCTCCACAGTCGCGCACATTTTTTTCCATGTCCCGCGCAAGTTCCAAATTTTGCGGGCGGGGAAGTCCATGTGTGATGACAGTGGATTCAAGCGCAACAATAGGCGCGCCAAGATCAAGCGCTATTTTTATTTCGGGGGCAATGGTAAAGTTGGGATGTTTTATCATGGTTTCCTGACCCAGTGGTTGGTGAGATAGGCGATGTCGGCTATGGCCTTTTCGATCTGAACGATTTCGGCTTTTCTTTCTTCAACAGTCCTGGTATCTTTTTCGATCAATAATAATCTTGCCGCGATCATTTCCTTGCGGAATGATTTTAGTATTTCCTGCGCAATGGCTACGGCATCTTTTTTGCCAGCGTCGCGCTGGGCGAATTGGGTTTTTAATTCGGGGCTCATGACAAGGATGGCGCCCAGTTCATGAAGGTCCTTCTCCACATCTTTGCCTTTGTTGGGCATCAGTCCTTTTTCGTAATTATCAATGACAACGCTGTTGATCAATTTGATGATCTCCACCATGTCATGTGTCTTTTTTGATTTCTCCACCAAGCCGCGTCTTTTTGCGTTTTCGTGTGAAAGATTCCATGCATCCTTGATCTTATCGTGGATCAGGTAGGAGGGGAGCTGCCATGTGCCGATGTCTATCCATTCGACAGATACGCCGAGGTTGGCGGCTTTCTCTTTGAATTTATTTTCAAAGAATTGCGCGGTGATTCTGGAGCGTGATTTGAAATTGGGCGCGAGAGATTCTTTTCTTTCTCCCACGAGTGTTTGCTGTCCCGTTAATTCCACGCGCATTTGCGCGATGGTCTGGTCGTTTGTCGAAGCAGTGTCAACTTCCTTCTGGCTGATGCTGGCCAGAATCTCGCTTAAGGTATGCGATTTGATCAGTTCTTCCAACTCGGAAATAATCAGCGGAATGATGGTGCTGTCCCAGGGGAATGCAATGTCAAAGGGTGGCGGGGCTTCGGATGTGATGATGACCTGGTTGTAGACCAGCGCCTGCACGGCGTTTTCTTCAAATTGAAATGCGTTATTTTGCGCCGAAGACTCTTCGGTTGTCTTTTTACGGAGGATGCTAAAAATGACCTTGATGTCCAGCGCTTCCAGCGGGATGCCGTCCTTGGTACGCGATTTGAGGGAAAGTCCGCTGATGAACTGGTCGCGCAGGTTGATGATGGCATATTCTCTTTCGCCCGCTTCATCAGAATGACCTATTTCGCGGATACGGTCAAACCTGCCAAGTTTCCAGGCATTGCTGCGCGGGTAGATGACTTGGGGGGCGCCGTTCACTTTTTCGATCAATGCCACGCTGTCGAGATTGACTTGAATGGAGCCGGGTCCGCCAATTAAGATGAGGGGCGATTTTTCATCCTTCTCGTTGATGATTCCTTCGTTAATGGTTAGTTTTTCGCGTCCGTAGCCGAATGCAACCTCTTCGAGGAAGTTGAATGCGATCTCTTCATCTTCTTCCAGTTCGTACACATCTTCCAGGTAGCGTGCCGCCATTTCTTTGGACAGGTTGTATGCAACATATATCAAGGGAATATATTTCAGAAAACTTAAAGCAATGATGATCGCGATGTTAAATCGCCCATCCACGCCAATGATGGTTGGTATCATGGTGAAGCCGCTCAAGATGAGCCAGATTGCCGCGATGCCGATCCAGCGCCATTTTTTTCTGAATTCCACACCGGCATCTGTCAACCCGAAGAGCAGGGATGTTATTTCGTCGCGTTGCATTCTTTTTCTCATGGCGTATCTCCGCCCTGCGGGGTGCGCGGTATGCCATCAGAACTGTTGTCCAATATCCACTTCCAGATCTCATCCAGCTTTCTTGATTCTTTTTCCATGTCGCTACTGGCGTTGCTTTCGCTGAGGATGAATTCTTTAAGCGGCAGGATCAGCAATTGAAGGGTCTTGAACGGGTTTTGCTGCGGAGTGGCTGATTTTCTGCCGATGAATGATTTGGACGCGATTTTTGCAAATGCCTTGCTGCCTTCTTCGCGCGCGGCGGTTTCGATCAGCGATTCCTTTTCCTTTAAGTGGTTTTCTTCCTTCTTCGCAATTTTCATCCATTCGGTGCTCCATTGTTGGATGGTCTGTTCTTCAATGGATGCTTCAAAGAGCACGTTATGAATTCGCACGTCCATGATCTCGAGTCCGCGCGATTGCAGCTGTTTAAATTCAAGGCTGTCCACCCACTCACCGGTCTGCGCGCCCGTATCGTCCAGCCCTTCCACGCTCGGCTGTCTGACGCGTTTATTGATCATATTTTCGATCGTTTGCAGTCCGTTGGTTCCGACGGGCGTAAACAAATCTCCCAGTTTGAACTTGCGGATGTATTCGCGCCAGATATTGACAACCAGGTGCGCGGGGAGTTGGTTCCACTCCAGGCGAACTTGGCTGTCTTCAGATGCGCCAAGCTGTACCACTTCGCGTGTGATCGCATTGCGGACAGATTCGGCATCGAAGCCGTATTGCGATCTCACACCGCTTTCCGACACATTTTTTTCAGCTGGGCGCTTGATGCGGAATTTTATACTGATCGAGGCGGAAATATCAAAGCCGTCACGCGTCGCCCCGTTGGTTTGCTGGCGGCGGATTTGCGCTTCATCAGGGGCTTTGTTTGGTGAAATCAGCGTGGGTTTTTGGAAAGGCTGGTCGGTTGCAAGCGGGCCAATAAACTGGCGCTGCGCCCGAAGGTCAACGCTGCCCGCAATATATTCATTACGAAGCTCGTTATGAAGTTTATAGCTTTTTGTGAATACCACCCCCGGCCCGACCGTATCCCTGATCTCAGTATCGGTTCGCAAAACAGCCGCGCTCGCCGTATCCAGAACGATTACACCGGGACCGTGCTTATCGGCTTCGCCTTCGTGCATGATCACACGTCCGTTTTTGATGAACAAAGCCGGTCCGCGGCTGCCTGTTTCAAAGTTCTTTACCCGCGAATAGATTTCCTGTCTGTGTTTTGGGTTTTGAATCGGCAGAACGAACTGGGAGAAAAAATAGACCAGACGATCCAGCAGGTAGGTGGCGATAAAAAAGTCCGCACCGAGTAAAAAGATGTTAACTAAATAATGGTATGGGTAGCTATAATTAATCCCCGCCAGGAACACCACAATAAACCAGGCCGCATTGGTGGAAAGTACCACGCCAATAGGGGTTTGCAGGAAAGCACCAATTCTTCTCATCATTGTTCCCTGATTCTAAAGCAGAATCAGGGAATTCGGCAATAAATTATGAATTTGGAAGACTTAATGTCGCGCACGATCAGTTGTTACAAAATACGTAAAAGTAACCACTTTACCGCCTCTTCAAGGTTTTGGCAAATAAAGTCTGGGGGAGTTCTAGGTGGGTTTGGCAATTGCAATTACAGTCCCAAGAATTTGATTATCTTTGCCAAGTGGGATCGGGGAATAGTCCTGACTGCTATCGGTTGTTTCTGAAATCAAGACATTCTCTCTCGCAATATATTTTTTTACCATATACGCATATTCATTGTCAGTTAATGCGCGGGACACAATCACAATGTGATCACTTGCATTTCTTGGTTGCGTACTAAATAGAACATAATCGCCTTCTTCAATGGGTACTGGCTTGCTTGCGTTCATGCTTTTTCCTTCAACTTTTGCCCAACCGTAGCTGACGTTTTGCGCAAGATTTATTTGATGGTCCACGGAATTTGTTGTGGTATGTGTTGAGATCAGCTTGCACAATTTCCCATCAATTTCGATGGTTCGGATTATCGCGCCATGTTTTGGCGCTGGTTCCACCCAAATAATTCCATTCCGACCGGCGCAGACAGATTCATATCTTGGAAGCCATGGAAGGACCATGAAATCGCTTTCATTCTGTGCAACAGATCTTTTCAAAACATTATATTCTTCGATTGTTGGCAGCGGGTTTATGAGTGTTTCGATTAAATTTTGGACATTTTCCATACGATCTGCACAGATGCGTGCCGATTCGTAATCGCTTTCTTCTTTATACTCTTTTAACAATTGTGTCAATATCGCAAGTGAGGTTTCGCACGCCTTTTGTGCCTGAATAGTATCTCCACGTTTTAAATGGAGCACGCCAAAAAGCCGCTCCCCCATAGCTTCGTTGAAAGAAAGTCCACGCATTCGAAAACCCTGTACGGCATCTGCCAAAATGACCTTTGCGTTTTTTATATCGTTCAACTTTAAATATGCAATTGCCAAGTAAAAACAGTAATAGAGAAGATTGCTACTCTGCAGATCGCTTGTTAAATAAATCTCCCGCTTCAGATCTTTAATGAGCAACTCCACATCGTAGATACCGTTGAGCATCTCCCCAGTTTTTTTTTCAATGGAAGTAACTACCTGATTTTTGTCTTGAAGGCTATGTAGTATAGCCCAAACTTCATCTTTCATTTTTTTCTCCCTTTGGTTGTGCAGGTTCGTCCGATAATATTTTTTGCAGGTTTTTGAGTATTTCAGGGGATTCAATCGCAAAATACGCACGCGAAAATGGATCTTCTATATTCTGATTTAGAATACTTGAAAACGAAACAAATAGTGAATTTGTGAAATCAGATTCGTCGACCTTCTCCAAACTTTTTGCTATGGATTGTAGTATATCGCGTTGAGCATCCATGCCGGCGAGCTCTTTGATACGAATTTGATCCGCATCAGACTTTCCCTGACGCATATGAGCTATCTTTTCTCGCTCAGCCTGCCAATAAGAGAATCTTTCATTCGTCACGTTCTGTGGGACCTGTATGCTAAGGATCTGAAGGCTAAGGACTCTACAACCTTCATCTTTCAAAAGATTGTTGTTTAGATCGTCTATAAATTTTTGTAGTGCATTCGAGGAGAGGATTTGCGTTTGATCGCCATAAGGGATATGGCTTTTTTGACCTTCTTTTTCTGCTATTGCATTGCCATCCATTTGCTTTTCGTGGATAACATCCCGTTCAAAACTGTTTGAGCGATTATTTTCCAGCCTGTTAAATTCAACAAATAATTCATCAAGACGATGGCTGGTTATATAAGCCGAGAATTTTCCACTTACACGCCCCAATAAGCCATCCAGCCATTCAGATTCATTCATCTTCCCTGTTTTTGAGTCGCATTTGACGGTCATTCGTTCAACAGCCTTACGAACTTCAATAGGGTCAAATGGGTACACTAAATTTTTAGAGTGTGCCAAGGCTTGTTCACTGTATTTTATTTGACAAACCAAGCGTAAGTCCAAACATACTTCTATGCCATCCTTTGAGAAATTATTAACGCGAATCGGAAGGGTTTGAGGTCGTAAGTCAACTATGGAACGGATTCTTTCGTGCCGCTCCAGAAACGGAACCGGCATACCGGGACCAACGACGCGTGAAAAACTGTTGCCTCGCTCTAAATAAAGGGCGATACCATCATAAATTATCAGATTTGCGGGTCCCCCTAACCAACGTACCCAATCATCCTTCTCTTTTAATTTTGGCTCATCAAGAACAATAAACGGATATTTCAAAAAGCTATTGAGAGGCGGCGGCAAAGGAGTAATGCCTAATAATCGGAGGCGAATCAAGGGGGAGGTTTTGGTTTTATCTGGCAACTTGTAAAATTCCCGTAGCAATTTATCGGAATTCTTGAAAACGACTCGAAGACCCACGCTTACTAATAAAAATGGGAAAATGAATATTGCAATTATTTTCAAAATTGCTACACTGCTGTCGATCACTCCGCCTTTCGCTTCACTCAGGAAAAAACCAATGTACATGATGCTGTATAATAAAACATAGGCAAACAATATAGATGGAAGGATAATAACTCTTCCCATTCTTGCCAGGTCATTCCATGATTCCTCTTTCGAGTTAAAGCGACTTTGCCAGGTTTCAGGTTGATTTATTTGGTAAACCGTTTTGTTTTTCATGATCTATTTTCCTCATCTTCAATATTTTCCCGCTTATTCTCCTTCTTATTTAAAACCATTTCTTGTTTGATTGTATCTACCTGCGTTCTTACTTTTTCGCCCTCAGGGCTTGATTGATGCTGTTGCAGGAATTTTTCCAATTTATCGAGGTAATTTAACGCAACGACTTGTTTTGCAATCTTCGGATTCCCTATCAAATTCAAACTCCCAATTACAGATTGCAAAAGAGCCGAGCGGGTCTGAGCCTTGGCTTCTTTTAGTAATCTGTCATACTCAGCGTCGCCTGTAGCTTTTTTTGTAGCTTTACGTTGTTCCCAAACAGTTTTCCACGTCTCAAATTGCTGTGTGGCAATTTCGCTATTTTCGGCTAGAATAAATTTAATCACTCTGGCACTAAACAATTGAATTCCGTAGTTCTGTAGTCTTGGAGCCATCATATTAACTATTTGTTCACTGACCTCGTCTAGGGCGCTATGGCCGGGTCGATCATCTTTAGGCACCCATATGTTATCCATATTTCGTTGGGAAAGCACCTCTCGTGCTGCTTGTTCCAACTGGCCTAAAACCCAACTATCCCAATAGATAGGTGGTTTTTTACTTGCGTCAAAATTATCATTTGCGCCTGTTGCGGTGACCCCTATCGTACTTAATGCAGCATGTACCCGCTCTCTGGAGTACGGATAACTTCTATTTTCCCTGTCAACGCGGGTTTCATGTGGTAATAAAATAGGTCCAGTTCGCCAGGCAGCGTGACGTTTTTCTTTATCTTGTTTTTTCCAATCACTATGATCAATTGCAAAGGCAGCGAATAAAATAGCTTTAATCTGGGTTCCATCATTAAGTACCGTGTTGATCTCGGAACTCCTGAGTTGGGTTCGCAGGTCCACTACAGCAACAGGGCGTTCGTAAATATTAGTGAATACCAATCCTGGTCCCTTTACATCAACAAATTCGACACCAGTGGAAATTCCTACAACTTGATGGGGACGCGTCCATACAGCACCAGGTTGTCCAAAATCCTTGAAACAATCCCCATTTATCCGTTTTTCTAATTCTCGCCCGGCGTTCTCTGCAATTACCCAGACAGGATATTGAAGTCCCCATATATATAAACTTAAAAATTTAAATTTTTGGTGGTTCTCATTCTTATCGTCCGGGTTCGAAGCAGGTAATAAAATAATTGCTAACTTATCAATGAGCCAATAGAAAATGGCAAAAATTGGAATGGAGACACTCAGAATTCCTATCCATTCTCCCACATGCCAACCATATAGGAGAATCAACATATGCCCAAATGCTGTGTATAAGCCACGTTTTCCACTTTCTTTTTTTGTGTATAAATATATTAAAACAGGAATAATTAAAGATAATAGCTCCCAGCGGAGAGCGCCTGCAGGAATCCCTTCTTTGACTAATGAACTCGCTAAGTTTGGAATATATATTGTCGCACCAGCCACAACTGCTTCAAAAAGCAAAAAGATAATCCCCAAAAACAACCCTCTTCCTGTCCCCTCATTTTTTATCCACTTAATTGTAAGATGCGCAGCCAAAGTTAATAATCCAAATATTGCTGCAATTGTAACGAAAATATCAGCAACAAAATTTGCAGTTCTAATTAGTGCGACAAAGAATTCCATAAAGTTTTTCATCTTATCTTAAGGAATCTAAAACTAATCTAACTCTATAGTCCACGAATATCAAAGCCAATCCGCCCAAGAGAAATATAAAATCTAACTCAATGTTGATGGAATCCAACACGCCATTGGTTAATTTTACAATCCAGCCTATTATTCCAAGAGTATCCAAATCAAAAGTCTCCCTGACTCTTTTGTAAACTCTGCCCGATAATTACAAAATCATTGTGAAATTTAGTATATACTCTCATAACTCCCTTTGTCAAGAACAAATGCATGACTAAATTCGAATTCCACTGCCATTCCTGCGCCTCAAAAGACTCTTTAACCCTTCCTGTGGACTTGGTTTCAATCGCACGGTGATGGTAGCCGGCCACAATTTCATTTCGGGTGCGCAGGAGGCGCAGGCGATTGACCCTGGACTTATCATTATTGATGATGAGATCATGACTACCCAAGGTGAGATTCTGGCTGCGTTTGTGTAGGAGGAAATTCCACGCGGACTTACGCCATAGAAGACAATTAAACTGATAAAGGAACAGTGC
>DYDH01000519.1 GCA_020717985.1 Herpetosiphon sp.
CAGCCTCGGAAGCACCCTTGAGGGCGTTGCTGGATGCTCCATTTGAGGTCTTGATGTATCATATATAATCAACTCTATCAAGTACGCTTTTGAGGAAGGAACTAGTACAACGTAAAACATAATACTTCGCATAATGAACGATATTTGCTATTGTTGTCCTCACAAACAAGGAGGACAATATGGCACCACGATACAAAGTGACATTAACCAAAGAGGAACGGAAGGAACTGGAGGCTATTTCATCCAAGGGAAAAAGAGCCGCTCGAACGGTATTATACGCTCGGGCATTGCTGCTGCTTGATGCTGGTGAGTATGGCCCCAAGTGGTTTGTTGAGAAAGTCGCAGAAGCTGTTGGGATGACTGCTCGAAGCCTCGAACATTTAAAAAAACGATTTGTCGAGGAAGGGCTCGCCGTTGCTATTGAACGTAAGGAACGTCTTACACCACCAAGAGAAATCCAGTTTGGTGGAGAATTTGAAGCCCATCTGATAGCGTTGGCTTGTTCGGAAGCTCCTGAGGGCAGAAGTCGGTGGACAGTTCGACTGCTGGCTGAAAAGATGGTTGAACTGCAGATTGTATCGAGCGTTTCGCCAATGACTGTATGTAACACTCTAAAAAAAATAAACTTAAGCCTCACCAAAGCAAATACTGGAAGATACCGCCTGACCAAAGCGCAAGTTTTGTAGCAGCAATGGAGGATGTACTCGAAGTTTATGCCCGCCCATATGACCCAAGGTTTCCGGTAGTGTGTATGGACGAATCAAGCATTCAATTGATCGGAGAGGTACAAGAACCAATCCCAGCTGCTCCTAGTCAACCTGTCCTTGTAGATGACGAATATGTTCGGAAGGGAGTGGCAAATATATTCGTTGAGGTAGAACCGCTTGGCGGAAAGCGAAAGGTAAAAATCACAGAGCGGCGAACCCAAATTGATTGGGCGCATTTCATTCAAGAAATGCTTGAAGAACGCTATGCAGATGTCGACAAGGTGGTTCTGGTTATGGATAATCTCAACACTCACAACACAGCCTCGCTGTATCTGGCCTTTTCTCCCGATAAGGCGAGAAGACTGGCGAATCGCCTGGAAATCCACCACACGCCAAAGCATGGTAGCTGGCTCAATGTTGCGGAGATTGAACTCAGTGCTTTAAAGCGGCAATGCCTTTCTGTTCGAATCGATTGCATAGAAAAAATGCGGAAAAAAGTGGCCGCATGGAATGATGATCGCAACTGTCGGCAAACAACAGTCGACTGGCAATTTAAAACAGACGATGCTCGAATCAAACTGAAACGATTATATCCGAAATTATAAAATGTACGATGTACTAGTTTGCATGAGACCATAGCTAGCCATAAAGTCATAAAGCCATCGGTCAGGTTGACTTATGGGTGTTCTGTTAAAGCTGAGTTGAGCAGCTTGTCTGCTCTTACGAAACTTATGCCCTTGTGGTATAAGTTGGAGGATATCCATAAGTCAAGCCTGGC
>DYDH01000520.1 GCA_020717985.1 Herpetosiphon sp.
CGTCCGCTAGTTGCAGCGGTGTTCCGCCCAGGTTTTCGCAGCGTTCGCAAAAGGCTCGCAGATCATTACCGAATTGTTCGCTGATATGATTTGTCGGCAGTAGATGCGGCCCGCGGAAAAAGGTAGCGCCGCCCGGCAAATCCATTTCCGAAATCCATTCCCCAAGCAGTTCGATATCCATTGGCAGGAGCAGGTAGTAGACGACAAACAGATAAAAGTATGCATGAGGTGGTGGTAGGGTGGGACCGATTCGTTCGATTTTGTTTTCAGTCCAGGAAATGATATATTCATCACCCCAAATCTGCAGAACGTAGTTCTTACTGGCTGTGTTGTAACTGCAGCGAGTGCTGCGACAAACATCGGATGGAATAGCATGGGCCAGTTCCTTAAAATAGTTGTGGTCGACGTAAGCTGTCATTGGATCCCTTCCTTATGCATTTGTTTTGGCGGTTCGGTAGCGTCGAAAGATCTTCAATCACATCGGCGTGAAATATTTTTACAATATCACTTGAGAAAGAAGCTATTATAGCAAAGATGTCAGAAAATGAACACTTGTCTTGTTGAGACTCCCTGTGGTCGAGGTTTATACAGCAAGTTGCGAGATAACAAAGAGTACAAAAATGTTGGAAAATGAATGTGGCAAACGCGATTAAAATAATTCCGGCTTGGATACTGTTGGGGCTTATTCTACTGGTCGGATGCAGTAGATTGCCCAATTTTAGTAAACCACGAGTTGAGGCTACCGATGCTTTCCGTTCCTCCAAGGTCATCTCCTACAGAGATTTGACTGTCGGTGATTTTCATGCAAAGGTGCTGCCAGAAGATTTGCGCAGCAATCAACAGGATTTGAATGCCCATACCTCGATTGCCATTCGCACTCTGTCTGGGGCCAAATATGTATTTTCCCTCCAGGGCGATGATAGCAGTCAGTTGTGGTGTGGCAACGCAGAAAAACTGGCGTTCGAAGCGGTCATGCTTACCGAAAAGAGCTGGTGGAGTTCGACCCTGGCAAAAGACAAAGAAGTCTATGTCTTGCAACACGAGCAGATACATTTTGCCATGATGGAAGTGGCCGCCCGGCAACTCACTCGGAGAGTCACAAAAGAGCGAGCTCAGTTTGTGAACTGTGCAGCAAATATTGAAGATGTCAAAGACAAAATGTCAGCGATTGTTGATCGATATATAGCAGAACTCGAGAATGAGACGCTCAGAAGGCATGAGGAGTTTGACGAGGCGACCTCGCGACTTTATGCACCAAAGGTGCAGCAGAAGTGGTTCGACCGGGTAATGAGAGAGTTGCTGGAATTGTCAGAGTGGAAGAATATTAATTAATGAATTAGCGTTTTCATGTTTCGAAAAATGGGATTGCTATATTCGATGGATGGAATGGGGACACGGCGTCAGGATATGGAAAATTCACGATCCTTTAGCAGAAACGCAGAAACCCCCATTGAGCTTAGCTCAATGGGGGT
>DYDH01000521.1 GCA_020717985.1 Herpetosiphon sp.
CAGATGCGTGTGAAATTGCGCGCCGAAAAAGCGGGACTGTCTGCGGTGAGCCAGGAATCGTCGGGGCAGATTCTGCTCAAGTACGCCGCACCCGCTGACGGGTCGGAGGCGACGCGTCTGCCCGATCTGCCAAACGGAGTCCGCGGCGGCAAGTCCGCTTATTGGGTGACTGTCTCGAAGGATGAAGTCTGGACTGTGAAGTTGTTGGATGTGTTGGGGAGCTTGGTAAATAGTTGATTAGTAATTGGTAATTAGAGACTGGAGATTACCAATTACCAATTACCAATTACCAATTACTGGTAATTTTTACACTTCAAATCATCTTTCAAATTCTTGATTGTCTCGTCACGTTGTTGGGATGCGGGCGCAGTTGCAGTGAGTCGATCTAACGCCGAGCATAGGCTGGGTTCGAGTCCTGCTGTGACTTTGTTGGAAAATTTGGTCAGCGTTTTCACTTGCTCCCAATCTTCAAGATGACCAAGTCCTTCGATGAAGGGGATGTATTCGAAGCCATTATCAGCCTGTTCGCCGATGGATTTTGATTCTTTCCACAATCGCACAACTTCATCCCATTGACCGTATTGACGCGCGAGGTCGGCCTTCTCGAAATAGTAGCACCAGGTTTGTGTGTTTTGTTTTCCGTAAATAGCTTCGGGTAGGGTTCGTTCTTCGTCTTGCTGAATTAGGCTGATATCCGAACCCGCGCTGAGTTTACTCATGTCATCGCTGACGAGGCGCAGGTTTGCGTCCTGTGGCTGCATCACCCATAAACAACGTTTCATTTCAGGGTTGAACGACAGCAAAAGCATTTGCTTGCTGCTGCCTTTGAAGTCCATCGTGAGTTTGTTTCCTTCCAGCGGAATCCCTGCAAGAAAATCACCGACGTTTGGATGGGTGTAGTAAAACGGGAAATACCAGTAGGGCGGCGTTTGGACATCACCCGGCTGATAGGATGTGATGAGCGAGAAGGCAACCGAGTAGCCTCCCATGTAGCCGAGAATTTCCTCGTCGGTCACGATGGCTGTGCCTGCTTTGATCTGCGGCGCGCGCCATGTGAGTTGCTGGGCGAGGCGTTCCTGTTTTTCCCATGAATAGGTGAAATCTTTTTCGTTGGTCAGGTGCATGGATGTTGCCAGCGCCACGCAGACTGCGATAACCGCGATCTTCTTTTTGCTGTCCACCAAACGGTCAATCAGGACGGCGACGATCAATGCCGCGCCGAGAGTTGATCCAATACCGAAGCGTGATCCAGCGAACTGATTTTTGTGAGTCACAATATCCTGCCCGATGATCCAGATCGGTAACATGCCGAGGACTAGCAGGAGCAGTCCGAGGGTGAGGGGTTGCGCGAGCCAGTTGCCTTCCTCGTTTTCTTTTAGTCCCTTCAAATAAATGAACGTGATCGAAAAAGTCAGCGCGGT
>DYDH01000193.1 GCA_020717985.1 Herpetosiphon sp.
CGTGCTCGAGCATCACACCGTCCCTGGTGGATATGCTCACGAGTTTCGGCGCGGAAAGTATCGCTTTGAAGTCGCCCTGCACGCAATGGATGGGGCTGCACCTGGCGGTTGGTCTTATCCCATGCTCAAGGATTTGGAAGTATCTGATCAGGTTCACTTCCATCGCATTGACCCGTTCTACACGGTTCAGTTTCCTAACCAGAAAGTTGTCGCCTACGCCGACTTGATGATGTACGAATCCGAATTGGTGAAACATTTTCCGCATGAGCGCGATGGCATTCACGCAATTATTGCCGACATGGTGGAAACCTACTGGCAGGTGCGCCGCTTCGACGCGGAAGGTCAGTTGGGAGTTCGCCCGCCGCTGGAGAAAATGCCCGCACTCTATCCAAAAATGTTGAACGCCATGAGCATCTCGCTGGATGAATACATGAGCCAGTTCATTCAAGACAGCGAACTAAAAACCGTTTTTACCACGCTCTGGGGCTACTACGGACTTCCGCCCGAAAAACTCAACGCCGCCGTTTTCATTTTCCCCTGGGTCAGTTATCACCTGATGGGCGCATACTATCCCGAAGGCGGCAGCATGGCGATGAGCCGCGCGCTCGAAGTCACGTTGAAAAAATTCGGTGGCGAGATTCGCTACAAGCAAACCGTCAACAAGATCGAGATTAAGGATGGACGCGCAGTCGCAGTCGAAACCGAGAAGGGCTTGCGCGTCGAAACGGATGTCATCGTCAGTAACGCCAATTCCCCCGACACTTTGCTCAAATTCGTCGGGCGCGAACATCTGCCCGCCGATTATGTGTGCGGCATCGAAGAAGCCAAACCATCCATTTCCAATTTCGTGTTGTATCTCGGGCTGGATCGCGACCTGCAAGCCGAAGGCTTTACCGATCACGAAATATTTGTGAGGGACGAATACGACAGTAACGCAGGTTATCAAGCCGCGCTCAAAGGCGACTTCGCCCGCACGGGACTCTCGATTACCAACTA
The DNA here is from genome assembly GCA_020717985.1 of Herpetosiphon sp. GTDB lineage: Bacteria > Chloroflexota > Anaerolineae > Anaerolineales > Villigracilaceae > Villigracilis. Next base: position 997 of record DYDH01000193.1, read on the forward strand.
CAACATTGCGGATCGCAGCAGTGCGCCGGAAGGCGGAACGGTTCTGAATATTTTTTCGCTCGCCGATTGGAACAGCGACAACCAATGGGGCACGGGCGGCAACCTTGAAAACTACAGCGACAATCCACAATACAACGAGTTGAAGAAAGCCGCTGCAGAAATTCTTCTTGACCGCACTGAAAAACTTATCCCCGGCTTGCGCAAGTCGATCAAGTATATGGAAGTTGCCACGCCCATCACCAACTGGCGTTACAGCCGCAACATTGGCGGCGCGATCTATGGCACCGATCAAACCGTGGAGAACTCAAACATGGGTCGCCTGAGCGCAAAGACGCCCATCAAAAATCTTTTCCTCGCAGGCGCGTGGACGTTCGGCGGCGGCATGAGCGCGGCCATGCTTTCGGGTCGTGACACCTCCCGCATGGTGATCGGATACATGGACGGCACCGAAGTCGTTTTGATGGCTGCACCCAGTATGAATGATGTTCCAGCCGACAACGCTCCGCTCCCCACCCCGCCGGCAGTTGCACCCGTCCAACAGGCAGTGACCACCGCCTCAGCATCTTCCACCTCCGCCCCAGCCGTGACCATCAAAGCCATCGGCTCTGGACGCGAACTATCTTTCAATGCCATCGGCAAACGCAGCGTGCTCATCTTCCATACCGCCGACACTTCCGAAGACGCAGAACGAATCAATCAGGCGATCCGCGCAGTGGCTGAATATCAAGCCTGCGAATCTGTCACCATCATCAACGTCGTGGACTTACGTTCCGTGCCAAAACTATTCCGCAGTTTCGCCGAGAAGTCCATGCGCGAATCTTACGACAAGGCAAGCCAGTCCATTCCGCAGGGACAAAACCCACAGGACTATGTCATCATCCTGCCCGATTGGGACGGCAAAGCCACCCAAGGTTTTGGTCTCGGAGATACGAGCAAGGTTGTCGGTCTCGCCGTGTTGGACGCGCAAGGCAGCATAGTTGGCACATATCAAGGGAGTGAGCCAGAGCGTCACGCGCTGGAATTATTGCAGAAGGTTTCGTAATAAATAATTTAGGGCGGCTCACCTTAGCGAGTCGCCCTAACAATAACAATAATATGGAGGGCATACATCATGCACACAAAAAAATCAGGCATTTTCGCGGGGATCATGTTGATTGGGTTGGGAATTCTAGTTTTCACGGGTTGGTGGTGGCCGGGCATTATGCTGGTCATCGGCACAGCCCTTGGTGTGGATAAATTCCTGCAAGGTCAGATCAAAGAAGCCATTGGACTGTTTCTGCTCTTTCTCGCCATTCCCACAGCAGTATTCATCTTCACAAACAATATCATCCCGCTGACAATTTTTGCTCCCATCCTGCTAATCGGAATTGGTGGACTGGTCATCGGCAGATCGTTGTTGAACAGGGCATAGGAAAAATCATGGACACAGAAAAATTTGATGTTGTAGTCATCGGCGCAGGGCTTGGCGGATTAACATCCGCGGCGTATCTCGCAAAGGCGGGCAAGAAAGTTTTGGTGCTCGAACATAATCCCGTCCCTGGCGGGTATGCGCAGGAATTCCGCCGAGGCAAGTATCGCTTTGAAGCCGCATTGCACGCCATGGATGGTGTGGGCGCGGGCGGTTGGACGTATCCCATTCTCAAGGATTTGGGTCTGCTGGAGAAAATCCAATTTCACCGACTCGATCCCGTTTATACGGCGCGTTACCCCGAACACGAGATCGTTGCGCACGCCGACCCGCTGGAATATGAAGCGGAATTGATCCGCCATTTTCCGCATGAGCGGGACGGTATCCGCGCGGCGATGGCGGAGATGATCGAAATCTACTGGAGTGTGCGCCGTTATATTTCGGATGGGGAGAACAATTGCCGTCCGCCTGTTGCAGAAATCCCGATTGTCTATCCCAAAATGCTGCCTGCCATGACGATGGGCTTGGATGATTTTCTCGTCCAGTTCATTCAGGATAAAAAACTGCGGTCGGTCTTTGCGACGCTCTGGCCTTACTTTGGATTGCCTTCCTCCAAACTCAACGCGGCGACTTTCATCTTTCCGTTTGTGAGTTTTCATCTCTTTGGCGCGTACTATCCCGAAGGCGGCAGTAAGAGTATCAGCCGTGCGCTTGAACAAACTATCGTTGAAAACGGCGGGGAACTTCGATACCGACAAACGGTCAATCGGATTGAGATCAAAGACGGGCGCGCAGTGGCTGTCGAAACGGAGAAGGGGCTGCGCGTTGAGGCGGACGTTATCATCAGCAACGCGAACACGCCCGACACGCTGCTCAAATTCGTCGGGAAGGAACACCTTCCGAAGCAGTATCAGACTAAAGTTGAGTCCGAACCGAATTCCGTCGCCACGTTTTGCGTCTATCTGGGATTGGATCGCGAACTCAAGGCGGAAGGTTTCCGTCATCATGAATTATTTGTGATCGAAAATTATAGTCAAGAGGAAGATTATCAATCTTCATTGAACGGAGATTTCCACAAGACTGGCATGGGCATGTCGAACTATGATCTGGTGGATACGACGTGCGCGCCTGAGGGTGGCTCTGTTTTGGCGCTGATCTCGCTCGCGGATTGGAACACGAACAACCAATGGGGCACGGGCGGCAACCTTGAGAATTATAGACACAATCCGCAGTATCTCGAACTCAAGGAAGTGGCGGCGGATGAGTTGATCGACCGTGCCGAAAAATTGATCCCTGGCTTGCGGAAGTCGATCAAGTACAAAGAGATCGCCACGCCAATGACCAACTGGCGCTATAGCCAGAACCCGGGCGGCGGAATTTACGGCTCGGCGCAGTCGATTGACAACATGTACTTCAACCGCGTCACTGCCAAGACTCCGATCTCCAATTTGTTTCTGGCGGGCGCGTGGGCGTTCGGCGGCGGCATGAGTGCGGCGTTGCTTTCAGGGCGCGAAACGTCCCGTTTGGTGATGGGCTATTTGAACGGAGAGAATACAGACCTTTTGATGGGGGTGAAAATTCCAGAGACCGTGGACGGTGGACAATGGACAGTGGACGGTGAAAAGCAAGTGAGCAATGAGCAGGTTGTGGCGAAAGAACAACTTCCTGACTTGACTTTGAAAGCCATCGGCTCGGGACACGAAGTTGCCCTGCGCGGAATTGGCAAGCCAGCCGTATTGCTTTTCCACACACAGGAAACCGCGGACGAGGCGGCAAAGGTCAACGCGGCAATCCGCGCGGTCAAAGCCTGCCAGACGCCCGAGCAATTATTCATTGCCAATGTTGTTGACCTGCACGCCGTGCCAAAACTTTTCCGCAGTTTTGCCGAGAACGCCATGAAGGATTCATACAAGAAAGCGACGGCAACCCTGCCCGCCGAAGCGAATCCAGCCGAGTATGTTTTAATCCTGCCCGATTGGGATGGAAACCTGACCAAGTCCGCGGGCATGAAAGATGTGGACAAGATTGCGGGTGTGGTCGTGCTGGATGATGGCGGTCATGTTGTGGAAACCTATCAAGGCGCTGACGCGGCAAATGTCACGTTGGGTTTCTTGAAGAAGATCGGTCGCTAAGTAATTCGTCGTAAATGATTATCTCCATTCCTGCTCTTCCGGGGGCTAAGCCCCCGAAAGAGCCAAAGAAGAATATCGGTCGCCAGTATCTCAAATTTAGAATAGGAAAAATATGCAAACATCCATCAACTTTCTTTCTGCCAGCGAACTTGCTTCAAAGATCCGCTCGGGTGAACTCACATCCCGTCAGGTCGTTGAAAGTTTCTTCGCGCAGATCAAAAAACATAACCCCACCTACAACGCGGTTGTGACTCTCAACGAAGCAGATGCGCTCGCACAGGCGGACATAGCCGACCGCGCACAGGCGAATGGTCAATTCTTCGGCGCATTGCACGGAGTGCCAATCACCATCAAGGATACGTACAAGGTCAAAGGCTTGCGCGCCACTTCGGGCTACCTTCCGCTCAAAGATTACATCGCCGATGACGACGCGGTCGCCGTCAAACTTTTGAAAGAAGCGGGCGCAATCATCCTTGGCAAGACCAACACCACCACGCTGGCAATGGACATGCAGACCGATAATCCCATCTTCGGCAGGACCAACAATCCGTGGGATGTGGAACGCACGCCCGCAGGCTCCAGCGGCGGATGCGCCACTGCGCTGGCGGCTGGTATGACCTCGCTCTCCATCGGCAGTGACCTGGCGGGTTCGATTCGACTCCCGTCCAGTTTTTGCGGCGTATACGGATTGAAGCCGACTCATGGCGTCCTCTCGATGGAAGGGCACATTCCGCCAGTTCCCGGACAAGTGAACGGATTCCGCACCCTGGCAGTTCCCGGTCCCCTTGCGCGTTCGGTGGATGACCTTGCCCTCGCGTTCGATATTCTCTCCCAGCCAACTTCACACGATAGAAAGGTCGCGCCGCTGCTGCCCGATGATGGACAAGCTATCGACATCTCCAAACTCAGAATCGCGTGGATGGATGGGTTTGGCGGCGTCCCCGTCAGCTTTGAAATCAAAGACAAACTCTCAGGGTTTGCGAAAAAACTCACCGAAGCAGGAGCAACCGTCCACAAGGCGGAGCCGCAAGGCATGGACTACAACGAAATTTGGGAACTGTGGAGCGCCTTCGTCGGAATGCAAAGCAACCTCGACATGTCCAACTTTATGCGCTCCATCGGAGATTTCTTCTCGAAGAACACAGTCAAACCCATCCCGATGCACCGCAAGATTGTCGGTCCTGTTTCGGTCAAGCAACTGATGCAGGCGCTTGAACTGCAAAGCCAGTACATCACCAAAATGGACAACTTCCTCTCGGACTATGATGTCTTGCTGTGCCCCGTCAGTTCGAGCACTGCGTTCAAGCACCATGCGCACACGGGTAATTTTGGCGATTTCAAAATCTACAATACCCCGCTAAAAGTGGACGGCGCGGATGTGCATTATTACGTCGCCACGCAATCGTACACCACCATCTTCACCGCCACCGACAGCCCCGTGGTTTCCATGCCGATTGGATTGGGCGAATCAGGATTGCCGATCAACTTACAAGTTGTTGGCAAACGCTACACTGATCGCCACCTGCTCAAGGTTGCAAAAATACTGGATGGGTATGCAGAGAAATTCCAGTATCCGTTAATGAGAAATTGATTCACATTCGCAAATGAAAACTTTCATCACCATTCTACGTTGGGCAGCAAGGATCATCAGCATATTAGCAATTCTGCTATTCGGCTTGATGTTCCTGCAAGATGGACTGCCGCTCTTCCTGTTCGCTGATGATGACCCCGAACTTGCATTTCATATGTGGGCATTGTTTGGAATGCTCGTCAGCTTGGGACTCGGCTGGAAGTGGGAAGGTCTCTCCGCCGCATTGACTTTGCTTTTCTTTATCGCAGACGAGATCGCCCTATTCATTTATGGTTTCAGAACTGTCGGTCTGCCCGATGGATTCGTTATGCCACTCTCTGCATTCTCATTTCCTTTCATCCTATTTCCGCTCGGCGGCTTGTTCTATCTCATCAGTTGGGCGTGGAAAAAGTCCACGCTGGCAAAGTCGCAGCAAGTAGAACCATCCCGCGCATAGGATCAAGAAGTTAGGAATAAAAAATCATGAACATCCCAAAGAACCTAAATCTACGCCAGACCCTCGAAGGCATGACGTTGACCTTCAACGCGAGTGTCATCCCCAACCTCAAGGCGACCATCCAGTTCGATGTCAGCGGAAAAGAAGCGGGCGTCTATCATCTCCGCATTGAAAACGGTGAATGCTATTTTCACGAAGGCGCCGCCAAAGAACCAACCCTGACGGTCATCACCCCGTCAGAAGTGTGGATGAAAATCAGCAGCGGCGGGATGACTGGCTACGAAGCCTTAATGCAGGAACTCTACACCGCCACCGGCGATCTGGAATTGCTGATGAAAATGGATACGCTCTTCAAGAAAGCCAGTGAAGTCACCTATGAAGCGCCCGCCTCCCAACGTCCTGCTGGACCCATCTCCCTGCCCGGCATGACGTGGCTAACCATCGCCTTCATTCCGTGGATCATCCACTGGAGCACATTCGATATTCCAAGTGTCAGCTATTGGATCAGCGTGGGCGTACCTTTGCTGTTCGCGACTCTCATCGTTGGCTATCGTCTGATCTATGATCGCCCCACCTGGCTGGAATGGGGCGGACTTGGTTTCTTCATCATCTCCGCCGCGCTGGCTCTGACGGGAAGCGAAGGCTATTCCAAATGGGGTTCCATCGTCAGTGATGTTGCAATGGCGGGAATTTGGTTCAGCAGCCTCCTGTTTTCCAAAATGCCGCTCTCGGGTGACTATTCCAAATGGAGTTTCATCAAACCGCTCTGGCGCAACGGCATGTTTATCTATCCCAATGCCGTCATCAGTCTGGTGTGGGGCTGGCAGTTCATCACCGCATTAGTGCTGGGAATCGTGGCGGTTTACCTACCCGATCAAAAACTGATTTTCACCCTTGCCCGCTATCTTTTACTCGTCCCTGCTTTTGTCTTTACCTCGGAATACCAAAAACGCGTTCCCATCTCCAACCCCAAATTGACGGACTCTCAGCTTCGTTTTTGGGCTGGCATGGGACTTTCCGCCGTCTCTGGTTTTCTGCTGACCGCGTCCATGCCTGGCTTTGATGTACCATACATCGGCTGGGTCGCGCTCGTTCCACTGTTGATCGTTTTGCTCAACGCAGAATCCAGGCAGATTTATCCACTGGCGCTGCCGTTCGGCATCATCTTCTCCATTGGTGTACACAACTGGTATCCAAATATTTTCCCGCCTGCGCTTGGATACTTCCTCATCATCGCAGTCGGCACCTATTATGCGGGCATTCTCCAACTTGGCATTTGGCTTTACTCGCGCCTACCCGCCCCGCTCAAACTGCTGGCGTTACCCGTTGCATGGTCGGCGATTGAATTCGTCAAATACATCACGCCCGTTATCGAAGATTGGTGGTTCGTTCTACTTGCCGATAGCGCGTGGAGATTCCCATCCGCTTTGCAAATCCTGAGCATCACGGGCGTCTTTGGATTGAGTTTCGTCATCATGTGGATGAATACGGCGATTGCCGCCATCATCATTCACCTGCGCCAAACTGATTCCTCCCCGCAGGCATTTCCCAAGTCTGCTATCATCGCCGCGCTTCTTTCCGCGCTGATAGTGGGTGCGGGCGCCCTCAGCCTTCGCCCCGCCGAAAACGGATTCAAAATCGCCGTGCTGACCGACATGGTCAATCAAGACCCGCTCGTCTTGGCGCAGGGAGAATTCGCTGGGTTGCTGGCAACCACGCCTGAAATTTCGCAAGCCATCTTCGACACCGACGCTCAACTGACCCGCGAGATCGCGACGCAAAATCCTTCCTTCGTGGTGTGGACTGAAAATGAATTCACCAGCCCCGACGATCCGCAGTTCACCAGTCAACTTGGTGCGTTGGCAAGCGAAGTCAATGCCTACATCACCGTGGATACTGCCTGGGACGCCCCAACAGGTTTGCACGACACCGCCCTACTCGTCGGTCCCGATGGAACCGAAGTGGGTCGCCGTGCCAAGATCAATATCACCTCAGGCGAAGCTGACAGCGGATTTGTCCCAGGTCCGCGCGAATTCCCCGTCTTTGA
>DYDH01000023.1 GCA_020717985.1 Herpetosiphon sp.
GTTTGTGGAGCGCCCAGCGCGGGCGTGCTGTTGGTCGAAGTCCACTACAATTATCACCATGTTTTGAACCTGCCCTGGTTGACGGCCTTCCTTCCCAACCCCCTGCATTTACGCGCCTACACCATCATGCCCATCCGCGCAGGTGAACCCGCGGGTCCGGCCACACCCGCACCCACTCAGGTATGTCCAACATAAAAAAATGAATAACCTTCTCAAAAAAATTCGCAAGACCTCGGAACGCGGACAAGCCATCATCCTGATCGCATTTGCCCTTGTGGGAATGGTGGCCATCGTCGGCTTGATGATTGACGGCGGCATCCTGTTGATCGAATATGCGCGCCTGAAACGCGGCATTGACGCTGCTTCGATCGCCGCCGCTTCGCAATTCCGCAAAGGGTTTGTCGGCGCCGATATGAGGAAAGCCGGGGAGGAATTCCTCCAATTCAATCAATCCGTCTCTGAGGTTCAGATTTACACATGTGATTACCCGGGCACTAGCCACCTCGAAGAACTATGCCCTCCTTTTGCGGGTCCGACGCGACGTAAGTTGGTGCGTGTTACAGCCAGCCGATACGTGGACTTTGGATTCATGCGGGTGATCGGCATGAATGGGACAACGATCAGAGCCACAGCCGTCGGCGAAGCCGCCTCGATTGATATGGTGCTGGTCATGGACACATCCACTTCCATGGCATATGAGACCAAGGCTGGAGGAGACCCGTTGCACTCAGACCCAGCCTTAGGACCCGACCTCGCAACCGACAATCAGGGCGATAACCCGGAATTTTGCAACATAAACATGGGTAACACTCACAGATGCGAACCCCTCGGAAAGGTAATTGACGCGGCTGTGAGTTTTGTTGACGAACTCTTTTATCCTTATGACCGCGTGGCGGTGGTCGCCACCACCGGACAAACAGGAGTATCGAATGTCGCAAGCCGTGAGCCAGTCACTGTGATGGACTTTAACGACAACTATGTTGAAGATAACAACCCGGCCACAAACGACGAAACCACAGAAATTCAAGCCGCCATCCGCAGTTTAAGAGTCTACCAACCCAATCGTTGCCAATACCCATTGACGTATAATGTCAACGATCCCACCAACAATCCCACCAATACGGTCCCGTGTCTTAATTTTAGGGATCAGCAAAATGCAAGCGCGCCAGTTTATTATAGATCACAGAATTGTCCTCCCAAGGACATTGGGTATGATGATGGTACTGGAACTGGCACTCGCATCAAGGATCCAAGCACCTGCGGACCCAGCAATATCGGCGGCGGTCTTTATGAAGCTGGCTACCAATTTGCCGCCGCGCGCCAGAATTCATTCTGGGTTGTAATTGCACTCTTCGGCGGACCTGTCAACGCATTCAACCCGCTTGGCGATGAGGATAGACAATGCCCAACCTCAACGTGGGATCTTTCTGTTTCTGCTGGCGGCGGCGGCTCTGGTTACTGCCGCGATGAGGATATCATGCCGGGAACTTATAATGCGGCTACTTATAATCCGGCTCCAGTTGAGGATGGCGGCTATGATTGGTCTCCCTATGTTATGAATGACACGAACTCCCGCCGCCACCGTTTTACCATTAATACCGCCACCGACCCCGACACCACCGTTTACCCGGCGGCGTACAATGCAGATGATTATGCGCGCGATGGCGCGGACTATATCACCTCGCCCACCACTGGAACAACCTCAAGCGGACAGGGCGCAACCTTGTTTTCGATCTGTATGGGCTCTTATTGCAGGGGTTATCCAAATACCCACGACCCGGCCTCTGCCGAGCTTCTTGGGCGATATATGGCTCTAGAGGCGGGAAATCAATATAATGCTCTCGGAGCGCGCACTTTTACCGCCAATCATGGGTTATACTATTATGCAGAGCAAGCAAGTGATTTGGGAGGTCCCAATGGTGTCTTCGCAAAGATCGCTGAAAATATCTTTACCAGAATTTCCCAGTAGTAAAAAAAGTACTGCGCGGGTCTTTCTTATAATGCAACATATTATTATCTGAAGTATTTTATTATTTTTAAAGGGTACCGCCATGAAGAATATTTTTATCAGACCACATCAAAAGCCACCCGGACGCAAAGGCGCGCAGGGCATGTTGGAATTTGCCCTTGTATTGCCGGTGCTTCTGTTAATGGTCGTGGGGGTGATCGAATTTTCGCGCCTGATGTTTGCCTGGATCATCATCGAAAATTCGACACGTTTCGGCATTCGCTATGCCACCACAGGTAATTTCGATGCCCAATACTGCGTCGACACCAACGACAATGACGACACCAACGGCGACGGCGTCGTTAACAGCAGCGACCACGATGCCGCCGGTCCCGCGGGCGCCTGCACAGGCGCAAACGCCGATGCAGAAATAGACGCGGCGCGCATCCCTTCCATTAAAGATGAAACCCGCCGCATCATTATCGGCTTCTACTATGACCAAACCCTGGCAAAGGCCGAGCAGAATTTTCTACGTGTCACCGTCTGTTCCGACAGGGATGGACGCTGGTTTGAAGAACCCGTAATGAGCAGTACCACTTATGCGGCCTGCCATCTTGGAGCGGGCGAATCAGAAGACGCCGCTGAATCAGGCGAGGTCGTATATGTTGCGGCAGACTATAACTTTACTTTCATGGTCCTGCCCGCCATCAGTGAACAGCCGCCCATGGTGCATCTTGCCTCCTATCGCCAGGGCATTGTGGAGCAATTCCGCGGGTCGCGCGCCATCAATACGCGCCTGCCGGGTAACGTTGCCTCGCCCACTCCTTCCATTACGAAGACGTACACCCCTACATTCACGCCGACCGAAACACACACGCCGACCATCACGCTCACGCCCACCAATACGAACACACCGACTAATACGCCCACGCCGACCAAGACGTTCACCCCCACCAATACGCTCACCCCCACCAGGACCCTCACCCCCACCAGGACCCTCACCCCCACTAGGACGTTCACGCCTACCAGGACGCCCACACCCACCCCTGCAGCAAGTTGCGATCTTATTGCTTTGAGCAATGCCGCATATAGCGGCAGCGACATCAGAGCGAGGATTAGAAATAATAATACGAATAGCAGTTACATAGCCTACCTGACCAACACGGAATTGTACTGGAATAACGCTTATGCCCCGCCCATGTACTTACAGGATTTCCAATTTGGCGTTCAAACTGGAAACAACTCATATGTATACCAAACATACAGCGACCCGTCACTGACAGGCGCAACCTATTCGCCCGTCAGTGACGATTCATCCGGCGACACCAGCCTGATGGTTCCAATATACAATAGAAACGATGCGCAAGCAACCAGCAGATGGTGGCGGGCAAGGTTCGTGAATAAGACGTTTGTGGGCACATTCACCATCAACTTAACTTTCAATCTCGTCGGTTCGGACCTTCCATGCAAACGCAGCATCACATTCACCAACTACACAATGACTCCCACGGAAACACAAACCCCTTCGCTCACGCCGACCAATACGAACACACCGACCAATACGCCCATACCGAGCCTGACGTACACATCAACCATCACGCGCACACCCACCAGAACCAATACACCGACCAACACGGCCACGAATACAAATACGCCTACAAATACGTCCACGCCAACGATAACAAATACGCCAACGAAAACAAATACGCCGACGATAACCAACACGCCTTCCAAGACGCCCACATCCACGAACACACCCGTTTACACGGCCACGTTCACGCGCACGTACACACCCACGCGCACGTACACGCCTTCCAACACGCCCACGTTTACGAGCACGCGCACACCCACGCCCACGAATACGGCCACGAACACGAATACACCCACAAACACGCCGGTTCACACAGCCACGTTCACGCCCACGAAGACACCGACGCTTATACCTACCTCAGATGACTAGCCGCTGAATAAACTGGAGGCAATAAAAAACGCCAGCCTGAAAATGGCTGGCGTTTTTTTACGGTATAATCGCGCCAACCTATAAAAAAGGAGGCGCAACGAAAAAACACACGGGAAAGACAGCGCATGGACTTTGGTTTATTAGTCGACTAGTTGAATAGTTACTAGTTGAGTAGTTGTCAAAGTTGACGAGGACGAGGGTTCTCCATTTCAAAATGGAGCCAATGGCATTAGACCCTCAAGGTTTGCTTTGCAAATTTCGTACACGATTTATCGTGAAAACCTTAGGGGAAACGTCCCGAAGGTTTGAGAGGCACAACCAGTTTTTCGAAGAAACCTTCGGGACGGTGTGTCCTCATCCCCAGAGTATTGAGGAGATACTGATTTATCGTGAAAACCTTTAGGGTCTGGTCAAAAAATCGAACGATCAGCGGAAGCCCTCCGGGTACGCCATACCCGTCACATCTTTCCCTCCAAAGGATAACCCAGCCCATAACACTCGCAAGCAATTGCGCGGTCAAAAGGCGTGGGAGTGGCAAAGAAAGTAATAAGTAATAAGGGAAAAGTAAAGAGTAATTGGTAAAAAGTAATTACCAATTACCCAATTACCTATCCCCTAATTACCTAAATCCTAATCCCTAAATAATCGGAGGACTCCCCTATGTGTGGAATCGTCGGATATGTCGGCCCGCGTGACGCGGTGTCGATCATCCTCAATGGCTTGAAAAGGCTTGAATATCGCGGCTATGATTCGGCTGGTGTGGCTGTCATCAACAGCAACCAGATCGAAGTCAGAAGAGACGCGGGTAAATTGTCGCAATTGGTTGACCTGGTGGCAAAATCACCGCTGAGCGGCGCGCCGGGCATTGGTCACACGCGCTGGGCGACGCATGGCGCGCCATCCGCCCGCAACGCGCATCCGCATGTCGGCAGCACGGGACGCATGGTCGTCGTGCATAACGGCATCGTGGAAAACTTTCTCGAAATCAAGGACGAACTCGTCAGCGAAGGCGTGAACTTCCTCTCGGATACCGACACCGAAACCATCGTCCACCTGGCTGAGCATCAGCAGGCGGCGAGCGTGGACAGTAATTTTGTCGAGGCCGCGCGGCGCACCTTCCAAAAGATCGAAGGCGCGAACGTGGTCGTGCTGATGTCTGCCGACGAACCCGACAAAATCGTCACCGCCAGAATCGGCAACGCGGGCGGCGTGGTCATCGGCTTGGGCGAAGGCGAAAACTTCATCGCGTCGGACATCCCTGCCATTTTGGAACACACCCGCCGCGTCATCTTCCTCGAATCGCGGCAGATGGCAATCGTCACCCGCGAGGGTGTCCGCATCGAAACACTCGACGGCAAGGAAATCAAACCTGAAATCCACGTCATCGCCTGGGACGCCGTCGCCGCCGAAAAAGGCGAATACCGCCACTTCATGCAGAAGGAAATCCACGAGCAGGTGCGCGCGCTGACCGACACCCTCGCCGGGCGCGTCGACTTCAAAGAGGGTCGCATCCGCCTGCCCGAGCTCAACCTGACCCCCGAAATCGCCAAACGCATCCAGCGCATCTACATCACCGCCTGCGGCACGGCGGCATACGCGGGCATGGTCGGCAAAACGCTGATCGAAAAAATCGCCCGCATCCCCGTCGAAGTGGTCATCGGCTCTGAGTTCCGCTACAGCGACCCGATCATCGACGAAAACACAGTCGTGCTTGCCATCTCGCAATCGGGCGAAACCGCCGACACCCTCGCCGCCATGGAAGAAGGGCGACGCAAGGGCGGCATCGTCTGGAGCATTGTCAATGCGATTGGCTCACAGGCGATGCGCATCTCGAACGGATTTATTGCGATGCAAACCGGACCCGAAATTGGGGTGGCTTCGACCAAGGCTTTTACTGCGCCTTTGGTGGATCAATACATGCTGGCGATTTTGCTGGCTGACCTGCGCGGCACAATTGACGAAAAAACACGCCGTGAGTTGGTTGCCGACCTACGGCTGATCCCCGACCTGGCTGGGCGCGTGCTCGACACCGAGCCAGAGATCGAAAAGGTTGCCCACGCGCTGAAAGACATCACAGGCTGCCTGTATCTGGGACGCGGCATCAACATGCCCATCGCCTACGAAGGCGCGCTCAAACTCAAGGAAATTTCCTACATCCACGCCGAGGGTTATCCCGCCGGTGAAATGAAGCACGGTCCCATCGCCCTGATCGACGAGGAAATGCCCGTGCTATGCATCGCTCCCAAAGACCCATGGCATGAAAAAATGATCTCGCAGATCCAGCAGGCGAAGGCGCGTGACGGCATCGTCATTGCCGTAGCCACCGAAGGCGACGAACTCATCGCGGGCATGGCTGACCATGTGTTGTGGGTTCCCGAAGCCCCGTGGATGCTCTCGCCGATCATCACCGTCATTCCACTGCAACTACTCGCCTATCACATCGCCACCATCCGCGGACTGGATGTGGATCAACCCCGCAACCTCGCCAAGAGCGTGACGGTGGAATAATTCGTTCTCAACCACAAAGGGTCACAAAGGTACACGAAGGTTGTTTTGGGTTTCCTTTGTGACCCTTTATCCCCTTTGTGGTGAATATTTGTACGGAGGAACCATGCGCCCTGATTGGGATTCTTATTTCATGAAGATCGCCTACGCCGTATCTGAGCGCAGCACCTGTGACCGTGCTTTCGTGGGCTGTGTTCTGGTGCTGGAAAAGCGCATCCTCACCACCGGCTTCAACGGCTCCCCCGCCGGGCAGGATCATTGTGACGAGATCGGGCATCTGATGGTGGATGGTCACTGCGTGCGCACGATCCACGCCGAGACGAACGCCATCATTCAAGCTGCCCTGCACGGCGTTTCCACCAAAGGCGCAATGTGCTACGTCACCCACCTGCCGTGCATCAATTGCACCAAGGTATTGATCAACGCCGGTATCTCGCGCATCGTCTACAGCACCGCTTATCGCACCGACGAAAATGCGATGAATTTTTTGAAAGCGGCGAATATTGAATTGGAGCAGGTGGAGTTTAAAGCATAGCCCGCCCCCTCTGTCCTTCGGACATCTCCCCCAAATTCCAAAAAGCATGGAATTTGGGGGAGAAAAATTTCAGATTATCTCGCGGTCATTTTTCCAGGTGACTGATTCAACCTCGCCCGATTCCCCAAGCAAAACAGGCAGCATGGATTTCATTTCAGAGGGATCGCCAGACGTGAAGAATCGGATGGAGGCGTGACCCTGAGCCTGATTCGTTATCCCCGCCGCCTCCAGTAGACGTTTGACCTGTTTCGCCACCGAGGGGGCTGGGTCTATCACCCGAACATTTTTACCCACGATCTGCTCGATGAGCGGAATCACAAATGGATAGTGAGTGCATCCGAGCACGACAGTGTCAATATTATTTTCAAGCATGGGGAAAAGCGCGTCTTCGAGAATGACACGCGTGACAGTTGAATCCAAGTCCCCTTTTTCAATTTGACTCACAAGCCCCGGGCAGGTATGTTGAAACAACTCGACGCCTGCAGCAAACCTTTCCACCACCGAAGCATATAATGCGCCTTGAAATGTGGCAGGCGTAGCCAGCACACCCACCCTGCCCGTCTTTGTCGCCTCGGCGGCGGGCTTTACAGCGGGCTCCATGCCGACAAATAATACAGCGGGAAAACGTCCGCGAAGATAGGTCAATGCGGCGGCGGAGGCGGTGTTGCAGGCAACAACAATTAGTTTTGAATCATGGTCAAGTAAAAATTTTGTGATCCCCTCTGAAAAACTTTGAATTTGCCCCATCGAACGCGGGCCGTACGGCACATGTCCCTGATCGCCGAAATAGAGAATGGATTCCTCCGGCATCTGCGCGCGTACCGCCCGCAGGACGGACAGTCCACCTACGCCGGAGTCAAATACACCGATGGGGAAAGTGTTGCGTGGCGCGTGTTGCGTAAATTCTGCATTCATCATTCTGCATTCATCATTCTGATTTTCACCCCGCCGCATCTACAAAGGATTTGAACAACCTTTGCATGGGGACTTGATCTGTGAGCCATTCAGGATGCCATTGCACAGACACGGCATACGGATGGTCTGGCATTTCAACCACTTCCACCAAGCCATCGGGTGAATATCCCGTGGCACGCAAACCCGGCGCAATATCCTTCAAACCCTGATGATGCAGGCTGTTGACATTCAACAAAGTCTCGCCAAATATTTCGGCGGAACGTGAAGTCTCATCCACGTTAACAGTGTGGACAAGGACGCGGCGCAGGTCACCCGGATAGGCGTGGTCGAGTGCGCCTTTTAATTGGTCATAAATATGTGTGTAAAGTGTGCCGCCCAAAGCCACGTTCATCACCTGTGCGCCGCGGCAGATTCCCAATACAGGTTTACCATCATTGATTGCGGCACGCATTAAGCTGATCTCGGTTGTATCCCGCCCTTCGTCCACCTCGCCAATTCTCGGGTGGTCTGATCCGTTGAAATATTCCAGCGCCACATCCCCGCCGCCAGAGAAGAGAATCCCTGCAACGCGCGAATATAGATCGAGGAAGTCTTCCTCCGCCAGCATGGAAGGAATGAGAATGGGAAGTCCGCCCGCCTGCACAACGGCTCTGGTATATGTGTGTTGAAGCGCGGTCAGCGGATGACCATCCGGGTCTTTGCCATTGCGTGTGGTGATACCGATCAAAGGTTTGGACATATCATCTCCAAAACAAAAAGACCCTAAAAGTCTTGAAGACCTTTAGGGTCTTTCTAAGAACCCTGTTGGTAAAACTTGTCGAAACTTAGTCGAACTTCTGCTTGAGGCGCGCGCCCTTGCCGGTGCGGTCACGCATGAAGTACAACTGTGCGCGGCGGACTTTGCCGTGGCGTTCGACCACAATTTTGTCAATGCGCGGAGAGCGAAGCAGGAATGTGCGCTCCACACCGATGCCATTGGCAGCCATGCGACGAACAGTGAGGGATGAATCGTTGCCGCCCTTGCGCAGGCGGATCACAATTCCCTTGAATTCCTGAATACGCTCGCGGTCACCTTCTTTGATCTTGACATGCACGCTAACTGTATCACCCGGATTCAACTGCGGGATTTTTTCGTTAATTTTGGCCTCAACGGCCTTAATGAAGTCTGTCATTTTCGCTCTTCCTTAATTCATAATTTCATTGCGGTTTTTGAAACGCGACTGCGGAGTATAGCACGCATTTTCTGAATATACAAGACCGATTTCACTGGTGTTTCATGGCTGTAGCAAAGTCATCAAAACCTTAACGCGAATTTCGCGAAAAGGCGAATAACGCGAATTATTAATAAGTTTCGCGAAAATTCGCTCACTTCGCGCTTTTCGCGTTAAGCCTTGCCGTAAAAGCAGGAGTTTGTCAATGGACTTTGCTACAACCATGCACTGGTGTTTATGGATTTCTCAAAGTGATTTATGCCACAGAGTTCACAGAGAAAACCTCGGGAGAAAAACTCAAAACTCTGTGCGCTCTGTGGCTTAAACTGCGTAAGGTCACTGATATTTTCTAATTGCCAGCACCGCGTTATGTCCGCCAAAACCGAAGGCATTACTGATGGCGAGTGAGATATTGGATTCGCGCGCCTTGTTCGGAATGTAATCGAGGTCACATTCGGGGTCGGGGGTTTCGTAATGAATGGTGGGCGGCAGAATCCCTTCACGCACCGCCTGCACACATAAGATGGCTTCCAATGCGCCGGTTGCGCCCATCATATGTCCGGTCATGGATTTGGTGGAAGAGATCGGGGTTTTATATGCCAGGTCACCCAATGCGGCTTTCACAGCGCGTGTTTCAGATTGGTCGTTCAGGAGAGTCCCTGTGCCGTGCGCGTTGATATATCCAACATCCTCAGCATTAGCCTTCGCGGAAGACAACGCCATGCGGATGGCCGCCGCGCCGCCCGCGCCGTGTTCCTGCGGAGCGGTGACATGATAGGCGTCGGCAGTCGTGCCGTATCCAGCCAGTTCAGCCAGAATGGTTGCGCCGCGCGCCTTTGCGTCCGATTCACGTTCCAACACAAGGACAGCCCCACCCTCACCCATCACAAGCCCATCGCGGTTTTTATCAAAAGGCTGGGGCGTCATTGAATAATCATCATTCTTGCGAGACATTGCCCCCACGCGGTCAAAGGCCGCCACGCCGGTGGATGTGATGGTGGCTTCCGCAGCGCCTGTCAACGCGGCATCGATCATGCCGGTACGCAGCATCATCAACGCCGTGCCGATCCCGTCAGAACCGGAAGCGCAGGCCGAAGCGACAGAAAAGCACGGGCCTTTGATCCCAAACTCGATGGCGGCCATGCCCGCCCCGCCATTCGCCATCAACATGGGAATCAGGAACGGGCTGACGCGGCGCGGACCTTCCGTATGGTTCATCAAAATGGCATCCTGCAAAGATTGCAATCCGCCGATCGCCGATGAAATGATCACGCCGATGCGCCCTGAATTCGCATCTGTGATCTCCAGCCCGGACCCAAGCAAAGCCTCGCGAGCCGCCGCAATTGCGAACTGTTCAAAGCGGTCGCGCCGCCGCGCTTCCTTTGCTTCCATAAAGTTTTCGGGTTTAAATCCTTTCACTTCGGCGGCAATATGCACCTGTAAATTCGCGGCGCGCGAATCAAAAAGCGTGATCGGCGCAACGCCGGAGACGCCCGCAGTCACATTACTCCAAGTTTCCTTGACATTCAAACCAAGAGGATTGACTGTTCCCATCCCCGTAATCACAATACGTTCCTGCATTTCTCCTCCGACAATAATTTATAAAATGGATCTTAGCGCTTAAAACCCCGTAAAACAAAAAACGTGACGTTGGATTTAGCCCCGCTTCAAAACGTACCCAGACCTGTTCCCCCACAATTGACATTATCTCCCCTTGAAATTTTCCCGCCATTCGCGCTGCAACAAACCATAATGATATTCGCTTGTATAAACGCCGTCCGCCAAATAACTCTCCACAAAGTGAGCTTCCCTGCGGAAACCAAGTTTTTCCAATGTGCGATAGGATGCGATATTTTCCACATCGCAATCCGCAACAATACGATGCACATCCATATCTTCAAAAAGATATTCCAGCAAATGCGGAATCACCTCGCTAATATATCCCTTGCGCCAGTGTTTTGAAGCAAGCGTAAACCCGATCCTAGCCTGCCGCGCATCATCATCTTTTATATAACATCCGATGTCACCGATCAACTCATCTTTTTCTTTTAGCGCGATTGCGAATTGAGTCCAATCTCCCTGTTTTGGAGCCGTCCTTTCCTTCATATATGAAATAAAGGATTCACCCTTTTCACGCGGGTATGGAATCCCCCATCCCTGATATTTCGCGACCTCCGGGTCATTATGATATGCCAAAAAAGACTCAAGATCGCCATCAATGAAATTACGCAAAACCAAACGTGCTGTCTGTATATACATTATTCACCGGGCTTTGGGATGTAATCTCCCTCGACCCACTCCGCACCACTGGGACCGAATTCCTTCTTCCAGACAGGTACGATCTCCTTCAAGCGGTCTATGCCATAGCGCGCAGCATCGAACACACCTGTGTCACGGTGCGCCGCTGTGCAGGCAATTAATACTGTCGGTGTTCGGGGATACAGCCGTCCGATGCGCTGAACAATGGCAATGCCTTCGATGACAGGCCAGCGTTCACGGATCTCATCAGCGACTTGTTTCATCTTGGCTTCGGCCATGGGCACGTAGGCTTCGTATTCGAGATATTCCGTCTCATGTGCGTCGCCGCGTTTGGTCTCACCGCGCACCATCCCCGCAAAGATCGCCGCCGCGCCGGTTGATGTCAATGTGACTTGTTCCAGCAAGTCGTTCAAATCAAGTTCAGATTCGGTGATGGAGAAAATGGTTGGAAGGTTTGAGGTTGAAGGTTGCATGTTTTTCGAGGGCATCCACAAGACAAGTGAGCCGTTGGACTCTAAAATAATTATCCACCAGAGACGGGTGGGAACATACCGATCTCCGCATTCGGCGGGACGATGGCTTCATCAAATGCGTATTCGCGATTGATGGTGATCAACACCGAATGCATGGATTCTTTCAAGTTGGGGTAATCTGTGGACAGTTTATCCTTCAAGCCCTGAATGGTCAGGTCAACGGGAATATCAAGCTCAAGGGTTTTCGCCCCCGCACGGTCGCGGATGGTTGCAAAAAATAAAAGTTTTATGTGATTCATGAAAATCCTTTACGATAAAGTGAGAAGTGAGAAGTGAGAAGTGAGAAGTGAGAATCTTGAATGTCATTCCTTTTTACTTCTTACTTTTTACTTTCCTTACTCATTTACAATGTCACCTGATTGACCGCCATGTTTCTCGACCAGGCGGATATTCTGAATCCGCATGGTCTTTTCAGCGGCTTTGGCCATGTCATACACAGTCAGCGCAGCCACGGAGACAGCGGTCAGCGCTTCCATCTCCACGCCAGTTTTGCCGGTCACTTTGGCGGTGGCGGTAATGACCACGCCAGGGATGGATTCATCGAGAGCGAGGTCAACATCCACTTTGGAGAGGAAAAGCGGATGACACAACGGGATCAACTCTGAGGTGCGTTTTGCGGCGCTGATGCCCGCAATCTGCGCCACGGTCAACACATCCCCTTTTTTGATCTGTCCAGCGCGGATCAGGTCAAACGTCTCTTGTTTCATGTGGACTTCGCCGCGCGCAACGGCAATACGTTCAGTATCCGCCTTCGCACCCACATCCACCATATGTGCGCGGCCTTGTTCATCAAGATGAGTCAATTTGGACATGGTCAGGATTATACACTGGTATAATTCGCGCGCCATGGAAAACCTGTTGGGACATCAAATCACCGGCTACAAGGTGCAGACCCCCGTCTACGAGGGTCCGCTTGACTTGTTGCTCAGCCTGATCGAGCGCGCCGAATTAAATATCACCGCCATTTCACTTGCAACGGTCACAGATCAATATCTATCCTATTTACACGGGCTGGAACAAATGAAGCCCGATGAAATATCATCGTTCCTGGTGATCGCTGCAAAACTGGTGCAGATCAAATCAGAGGCCTTACTGCCGCGTCCGATCGAGCGCGAGCCTGGCGAAGAAGACCCTGGCACGGAACTGGTCGAATTGTTGATCCTGTACAAACGCTATAAGGAAATCGCGGGCTGGCTGGTGGAGCGGCAGGAAAATAATTTGCGCACACACTTACGCGTTGCCCCGCCTCCCAAAGTCGAAGCGAAACTCGATCTCTCCAACCTGACACTTGAAGGTCTGCTCGCCGCCGCAGAATCCGCTTTTTCAAAAGGCAAGAAAAAAGAGGCGCTTGGCACAATTATCACAGCGCCACGCGTGACCATCCGCGAGAAGATCGAATACATCACCAGGACAATGAAACATATCCAGCGCATGACCTTCAGCGGCTTGATCACCGACAAAGCCACGCGCATCGAGATCGTGGTCACGTTTTTGGCGATGCTTGAATTGATCAAACGCTATCATATTTCGGCGGTTCAAAATGAATTGTTTGGGGAAATCGAGTTCGAGAAAATGGGCGATTGGAAGGATGATGAAGAGATTGAAATTGAGTTTGAGTAGTGGGGGAACGAGTAACGAGTAATAAGTGAGAAGTAAAAAGTTGAAGATTAGAAACGGGTGTAGCGATGATCGCTACACCCGTTTCACTTTTTACTCATTTCTTGTTACTTATCACTTGCCAACCCCGCCGCAGCAACACCTGACAAATACGCGCCATGCACGGTGGCGGGATACTCCCGGCTTGTGGCTTCACCCGCAAAGAACAGCACATCGCTCACTGGTTCGAACAAGGCATCATAATCTTCACCGGTCGCAAAAGGCGGAATGTGTGAATACGAACCAAACGCGAGCGGATCTTTACCCCAACGCGTAATGAGAAATCCATCAGGCTCTGGAACATCATTGCCGTAGATCACGCGCAGGGTCTTCATTGCGCCAGCAATAATTTCTTCATCTGAAAGTTCTTCGATCGCGTAACCCTTTGCGCCGCCGTGAAACGCCATCAACACAGGCGCGTCAACATAGGTCTCAAAACTGAGCCAGTCGCACCACTCGCCCACCTTTTCGCCAATGTATGAAATCGTTTCAATCCCTTCATCCCAAAAGACTTCGGAAAATTTCAAATAGACTTTATTGAGCACACCCATGTCAAGGCGGTCAATTGCGGATTGTTTTGATTCGCGGAGCGGCGGATCAAACTTAACTTCGGCCTGTTTCAACACCCCAAGCGGAAACGTGACGATGGCTTTATCTGCCACAAACGCACCCGACGGAGTTTCCACGCCTACGCCGTCTGCGCCGTAGGAAATGCCAGTCACATTGACATTCAATCGAATATCCAAACCTTTTGCCAGCCCGTCTGTGATCTGGTTGTAGCCGCCGGGGAAGACAACTTGATCGCCGCCGAATTCTTCATCCTGATCCCATTCCCAAAGGGACAGGGCATCGGGGTCAGCGCCCACCTCCAGCGCAAAGTTGCCTTGAATGACAAATTGCAATCGGTGCAACTCTTCAGGGGAAAAGTTGTATCTGGCGATGACCTGATCGAACGCCTGTTGTAGCGGCATATCTTCATCGGTATCATCTTGCATTTGCGCGACTTCATCATAAATGGATTCAAACAAGTCTTCCATCATTACATATTCTGAATCGGGAATTTCGCTTCCGTCAAAATTATAGACAACGCCGTTATCTTCGTTCGTGACCACGGTCTGTGCGTCAAACTCTTTGGCAAGTTTGGCAATGGGATTCCCCTTTACGCCGTGAATCCAGGATGCGCCAAGATCGAGCGGCAAGCCAAGGGAAGTATCTGTCCATAGACGGCCGCCGATGCGGTCACGGGCTTCGAGGACGATCACACGCAAACCTTTATCCACAAGAGTGCGGGCGGCGGCAAGACCGGCAATACCCGCGCCGAGGACAAGCACATCCGCTTCGCGCGGCCCTGCGTCAGCTTGAGGAATGTCAGTTGGCTCCGCCACAGAATCAGACCCGGGGGTCGGAGGAGGATGCGGGGTTTCAATCATCCCACACGACAATGCGATCATGGAGGCGGTCCCAATGGATGCCGCTTTCAAAAAGTCACGCCTGGTAAATTTTCTTCTCATGTTTTCTCCAATAAATAAAATACAGCCAAAGCCCAAACATCGAGCCGAGATTATCAAAGACCAGCACATCCATGGCAGAAGCATTCCGACCAGTTACAAAGGATTGGTGAAACTCATCGGTGAAGGAGAAAAGTAAAGCCAGAAGCCAGGCAAGCCAGTATTTTTTATTGTCGTATTTGAAGAAGTGAAAATATGACAATGCCAGCAGTCCATAGCCGATCATGTGTCCAATTTTTTTGATGACATAATCCCAATCCAAAAAACTGGGCAGGTTATCGCCAGGCTGTGACGAGAACGCGAAGATCGCAAGCATAAAGAAAAGCGACGGAAACCAACGCGGTACAATTGAAAGAAGTTTTTTCATGTTGAGGCTGCCTTGATCCAAAAAGATGAAGTTTTATTGAGACGAAATGACGAGTGGTTACACTTTGCAAACCCGCATCTAATTATAAGCGTGACAGGCGTTGACGATGTGCATAATGCCTTGCGGGAAATCGAGCGGCTGGTCAATGAGAACAACTGGCACGCGGCTGGGTTTGTGAGCTATGAAGCCGCGCCCGCCTTTGACAAGGCGCTGCATGTAATTCCTGCGGATGATTTTCCACTTTTGTGGTTTGGTTTGTATTCTGCGCCACGTGTTTTACAGACCTCGGAGGTCTTTACAGACCTCCGAGGTCTTGAGGCGCAAACCTGGCTGCCCAGCGTTGAGCAGGACACATATAATGCCGCAATTGAAAAAATAAAAGATTACATTGCGCAGGGAAAAACATATCAAGTCAACCATACCCTGCGTTTGAACTCAGAATTCAGCGGCGGAGAATGGGATTTCTTTTCGAACCTCGCGCAAACCCAAAACAAATACGCGGCTTATATCGACACGGGGCGTTATGTGATCTGCTCCGCTTCACCGGAATTATTTTTCAAACTGGATGGGAACAAAATTTACAGTCACCCCATGAAGGGAACAGCCAAACGCGGACGCACAACACTCGAAGACAGGGAACAAGCCAATTGGCTGCACAACTCGATCAAGAACCGCGCCGAAAATGTGATGATCGTGGACATGATCCGCAATGACCTGGGACGCATTGCGGAAATCGGCAGTGTGCAAGCGCCTGAATTGTTCAAGATTGAAAAGTACCCGACCCTCTTCCAAATGACTTCCACGGTGCAGGCAAAAACAAACGCATCACTGGATGAGATCTTTACGGCGTTGTTTCCCTGCGCTTCCATTACGGGCGCGCCGAAGGTCAGTACCATGAATATCATTACAGAGTTGGAAACCACGTCGCGCAAAATTTATACAGGCAGCATCGGCTGTATCTCGCCAAACCGCAAAGCACAATTCAACGTAGCCATTCGAACCGCATTGATTGACAGGGAAAACAAAACCGCAGAATACGGCGTCGGCGGCGGCATTGTATGGGATTCGACCAGCGCGGACGAATATGGCGAAGCCCTGCTCAAAGCCCGCGTGCTGACAGAACATCCGCGCGCATTTGAATTGATCGAAACCCTGCTGTGGGTTCCGGAAGAGGGTTATTTTCTGCGCGAGAAACACAGCGCGCGAATGCAGGATTCGGCTGATTTCTTTGGCTTTTTATTTTCAAGGGAGGAATTCGAATATCAGCTTGAGCAATTGGCGGAGCATTTCACTACCCCGCAAAGGGTTCGGGTTTTATTGAACAAACATGGCGAATTCAAAACAGAGTCAAAGGATTTTCAGGCGCGGAAAAAGGTCTTCAAGGTTTGCCTTGCGAAAAAACCAATCAACTCGAAGGATGTATTTCTCTTCCACAAAACCACGCGGCGGGAAATATATCCGCCAGTCCCTGCCGCTTTCGATGAAATTTTGCTGTACAACGAAAACGAGGAACTGACTGAATTTACAATCGGCAATCTCGTGGTTGAAATGGATGGCGAGTTATTCACTCCCACCATTTCCTGCGGACTGCTGGCTGGCACATTCAGGTCGCATTTATTGGAAACAGGCAAAATCAAGGAACGTGTGATTTACAAAGATCAATTGGGCAAATGCTCGAAAATATTTCTGATTAATTCTTTACGCAAGTGGGTTAATGTTAAATTCTGATAAATTTCAAGTACCTTTTCAATATTCCATCCATGCAAAAATTCATAGCCTTCAGATTAAGCTATGCGTGAAAAAACTTTTAACTTCGCAATATCCATGCACCTTGCCAAACTTCCTATTGTATTCAGGAAAATATTAAGATAAGATGAGTTTGAGGATTGACAGTTTACATATTAACAGCCTGTTCAAGTGACAAAAAACACAAAAGTATTTGTCAAATGTTAATTTCGACTTTTAGATCGTTATGCAAAACGCTTACTGGTGAAACTTGGAATTCTTTTTAAAGAGCTGTCAACCCTCGCTCCTTTCCCGCGACCAGTTTACATTCTTCCCGCTTCCATAACAAATCACCAGTTAATCATACAAGGAGGTGACATTTTCTTCTTTTTTCAATGAATAAAAATGGTTGAAGTGGTTTCCAAGGATATTTTTCCCATTTAATGTAAAGGAGTAACGATGAAAAAAATGAAGGTTCTATTTTCCAAATTCCTGGGTTTGCTTGTTATTTCAGGATTATTGTTGGGATTCAACACCGGCAATGCGGCATATGCTCAAGGAGAGGATCCCTCCACTCAAACCACCATCTATCACGATGAGGTTACAGGCTTTGAACTCGATTACCCGGCTACATGGGCTGTATCGGAACAAACCCTTTTAGAGGGTGGTCAGACCCAGGTCATATTCACCAGACCGGATGAAACGGTCATCTCACTCACAATTTCAAGCTGGGATCTCGCAGACGATTTAAATGCTTATGCTTCAAGTCGCAAAGATGCCTGGGCTGCATCGGGAGTTGAAGTCCTTTCGGAAGATGCCATGTCACTCACTGACGGCAGACCGGCAATCCGCTTCCTGACCCAGTCCGAAACCGGTGAACAGACATTCTCCTTTTTTACCTCGTTTGGATACAAATATCTTGAGTTGGCCGGCTCCGGTGAAACAGACTTATTGACAGAAGTTTCCTCGACTGTGCGGCCAATTGCTGTATCTGCACCCGCCCCAATAGATACAGCCACATTACCGCCCGCCCCAACAGCTACAGCCACATTACCGCCCGCCCCAACAGCTACACCTGCTCCAACAGATACAGCAACGTTAGCGCCTGCCCCAACCGTTGATTCATCCCAGGCTGGTCAGCAAAGTGGAGGCTCAGATGGAGCAGATACAAGCGGCGCATCCATCCAGGCTTCAGCAGGAAGTCTGGGCAAATTATCTGCATGGACCGTGAGGGGGGGCTATGTGGCAGGCGGCACCGCTATGCGAAACCTTGGAAGAGGCAATATCACCATCCAGGGAATACCATCAGGCGCAGTGGTTCAAAAAGCTTATCTATACTGGAATGTTATTTCAACAAATCATACTGCTGCTAATGCAAGCGGGGTGTTCAATGGATATAACATAACAGGCTCTTTTATCGCAGCCACGTCAAGCCCATGCTGGGGAAGTGGATACGCGTCACGAACATACCGGGCAGATGTGACGACCAAGGTAAGCGCCAACAATATCACATACCCATTAACCGGTTTTGCCTCTGGAACTACAAGCGGCCAACAGCCTGATGCCAACCAAACAGCGCCTTTGCTGGAGGGAGCTTCATTGGTTATTATTTATGCCAATTTTAGTTATCCAATAACCACCATCCTATTGTATAACGGCGCCGTACGGACCAGCACTTCGGTTGGATACGCAGAAACAACAATGAGCGCCATCCCGGCATATCCTTCCTACCTTGCCTACACCACCTATATCGTTGCAGACGGACAAACTTATACCGACGTTGGCGCTTCCTTTAATGGAAGCCTGGTAACGGCGGACCTCGATGGGACAGATCCAAAAATTACAGGGGGCAGGTACACTCTTGGAAACCTCTGGGATACGGATAACGCGAGCGGGGCAAATACCGCGGGGCGCGGCATTTCAGTTGGAGCCAAAATCCCGGCGAACAGCACATCGGTAAAAGTTAGGGTGGATGGCGGGACTGATTGCCTCGTGCATGTTGCCCAAGTCCTATCGGTCAGTAACGGACAATCGGATACGGACGGTGACGGACTGCTAGACAGTTGGGAAGGCAATGGTTATTTAACCCAAAATCTGCCCGCGGCAGGCGCGAATCCGTTCCATAAGGATATCTTCCTGGAAGTCGACTGGATGGCAGATGCGGCTGGAGAGTTTTCTCATAAACCAAATGCCACAGTGGTTGCCGGAATGGTGGCTTCATTTGCAGGCGGCGATGTAGTTAATCCAGATAGAAAGCCCGGCGTGGCGCTTCATGTTGATGTGAGCAATTCGATACCACACTCAACAGAGTTCACGTCAACGGTTGGATGCGGAGATTTGTTTACCAAGCTGGAGACGACAAAAACAGCCAACATGGTGGCCGCCAGATATAAGATCTATCACTATCAGCTATGGGTGCATGATCTATGTCCTGACTTGGGCTCAACAAGCGGATACGCCCAGGATATTCCGGGAGACGATTCGTTTGTATCGCTGGGGTCATGGGGAAGCCAGGGTACAACAAATCAAAGAATCGGGACTGGATTGCACGAACTCGGGCACACATTAAACCTGCGCCACGGCTATCCAACCGGTGTATCCCCGGCCGGAAATGGAGGATCAGATGATCCCTATACGCCCAACCATCTGAGCGTCATGAGCTACATATACCAGACAGATGGTTTGATCATGAACGGAGCGTTTGGGAAATTCGATTATCAACGTTGGAATTTGCCCGCGCTGAATGAGAGTTGCCTAAACGAATCGAATGGTGTGGGAAGTCTAAGCGCATTGGATGTGTACGGCTTACGCTGGTATACATCTGGAGGCGTAGGACATCAGAATCTGACAAATGGTTCAGCGAACGGACCAGTTGATTGGAATAGCAGCTCAGCAACCGACGCCTGCGCAAGTGTTTCGATCAACAACGATGCTGATTTGGAAACTTTGAACGCCACCAGGGCGGAATGGGGTTTGCTGGTTTACAACGGCGGCGCCGTTGGATTGGGAGCAGAATACGGTCTCAATGCCGATGGTGAAGTAATCCCCGTTCTCCATATTGACCCTGCCACGTTCAAAGAGTTAACTTTCGAAGAAGCTCAGGTACTTAATGTGAAGTAATACGCGATAAAGAACAGGAGACGCCCTGCCCAAACTAAACTGGACAGGGCGTCTCTCTAACCTGCTGCTACCACCATTAAGTTGATAAACGACCTGCCACAATTACATCCAGATAACGTATCTTATTTCAGCTCCGGGGAACATATTGTTAACAATCAACGTCTCAAGAATCACAGACAAAATGAAACAAGCCAATGGAAAATTGCGCAATCAGATTTCTTTGAGGTGAAAGATGAAAAGAAACATCCATTCAGGGTTGGTGATCAGCATCCTGTTCGTATTAATATCAGGCGCATGCACAAGTAAACCTTTGCCGCCGGAAAACAAGGCTACCGAGTCCACACCTTCCCTGGTTCTGCCATCTGAAGAATTAAATTTTGAGCAGCAACAGGCAATTAGTCCACCCGCGCCAAAAAACTTGCGTATTAACCCGGAAGGCTCATCTGTGCAAATAGCATGGGATGCGGCTGATCTGGTGGTCACTCCACATGGATACAGTGACGAGGTGCTCTTCTACAAAATATTCAGGCGGGAAGAAGGACAATTAGATGCGATCCAGTTGGGTACCTCAACGGAAACCAGCTTTCTTGACGTAAAAATATCAGCAGGGGTCAATTACTTTTACTCTGTGGTGGAAGTACACAAGGGCTTGGAAGGCGGCGAGATGGACGGGAGCAGGTCAGAGGAGGTGGAGCTGGGCGGATAAGAAACAGTCCAATCCTCCTGGTTTTATGAAATTGGAATTATTATCCCGGGTTGCACAAATGCGCAAACACTAAACTTGATGGGAATAAAAATACGCAATGTGATTCACATTGCGTATTTTTATCAAATTAATTAAACATCTTCCAAACGGATATTGACGTTTACCGTGCCGTCACCCATGTCAAGTCCCTGGACAACAATGGCTTTTCCGCTTTCGTGACCATCGAAAACCATACTAAAGGTGGTTTCAGAAGTCACCGTTAAAATTGCGCGCTCTGTATAACCTTTGCTGGTAAACACTTCCATGTAGAACTTCATCGCCTCATCCAGACTCAGCTTGACCTGAAAATTGGTTGACCCGCCCAGCTCTTGAATATTTGTTGCGCCATCGGGTAATGGGAAATCACTCTCGACGCCCGTTGCATTGCCGCCGTTGTCGCCATTCTCCGCAGTCGGGGATTCCACGCCGCCACCATTAACTGGGGGGAGTTCAGACGCACCGCCGTCACCTCCGCCCATCAGGGACTGGCAGGCAAGTGAAGCCAGTACAAGAGCAATCATCGCAGATAAAACACCATATTTTTTCATCCTGGATTCTCCTTTTGTATAAGATTTACAAATTATATCAACCTGCCAATATCCTTGTTTTGAAAATCACCAGGCTGTATGAACATCCCACTTAAAGGTAACCTCCACCTTACACGGAACTTCCCGCATGCCCATGACAACCTGCGGGAAGTTTATCAATAAAGTATATCGAAACCTATCCCATCGTGATGGTGACGTAGAGCGATCCGTCGCCCGCATCGGCGCCTACAACGTAAATGACCTTGCCGCTTGCATGTCCGGTAAAAGCCAGCGTAAAAGTATTACCAAAAGTAATAGCCATGGAAGTATCTTCCTCGTAACCCTGGCTGGAAAATTCATCGCGGTAAAATTTCATTACATCGTCGGAATTCATCTTGGTTTGAAAAGCGAGCGTCCCGGCCGCGGTGACTACATTGAAGGCATCACTGGTTGCAGGGAATTCAGAGTCGCCGCCAACGGTAACACCGTCATCTCCGCCTGTTGTTACTGGTGGAACAGTAGGGATTTCTCCACTATCGCCTGTTTGAGGCACATCCGTCGCATTTGGCACATCCGGCACTTGAAAATCATTCCCGCCGCCCATAATGGTCTGGCAGGCAAGGGAAGCAAGTACAAGGGCAATGATCGCGAGTAAAACACTATATTTTTTCATTATTAAATTTCTCCTTTGGTATAAGATTTCGCTCATTTGCAAAGAATGCAGGTGACAGTCACTTGCGAAGTGATTGTCGCCTTTATGAGCCTAAGATTTGCAAATTATAGGCATTCCGCGCCAAATGTTAATCCCCCATACAGTATAATTTTCATACATGAACCACCTTTCGCAATCCGCTTCCCCTTATTTGTTACAACACGCCCATAACCCCGTTGACTGGTATCCGTGGGGCGAAGAGGCTTTGACCAAAGCAAAGTCTGAAGACAAACCCATCTTTCTCAGTATAGGTTATGCGGCATGTCACTGGTGTCACATACTGGCCCATGAGTCTTTTGAAGACCCCGAAACGGCCGCGTTCATGAACGAGCATTTCATCAACATAAAAGTGGACCGCGAAGAACGCCCCGACCTTGACGGGATTTACATGCAGGTTGTGGTCGCTATGACAGGTTCCGGCGGCTGGCCCATGTCTATTTTTCTTGCGCCAGACCTCAAACCATTTTTTGCGGGAACATATTTTCCGCCTGTGCGCCGCTACAACATGCCCGCTTTCAAGGATGTGCTCTCCGGCATTGCAAATGCGTGGGAGAATGAACGAAGCGAAATTGAAAAAGTTGGCGAACAGATCATCGGTCACTTGCAGCATCAAAACAGAAGCGAAAAGAGCGAGCCGCTCGCCAGCGAACATTTCGATGCCATCGTAAAATCAATGGCGGAATCCTACGACTGGGGCTATGGAGGCTGGGGTTCCGCACCAAAATTTCCGCAAGCCATGACGCTTGAGTTTTTGCTCAATCATGCGGTATCAACCAATCAAACCGAACACCATAAATTGATCGCCCATTGTTTACATTCGATGGCGCGCGGCGGCATGTATGACGTGGTCGGCGGCGGCTTCTCGCGTTACAGCACCGACAACTTCTGGCGCGTGCCACACTTCGAAAAAATGCTTTATGACAACGCGCTGCTTGTCCGCGCTTATTTGCACGCGTGGCAGGTCACAAAAGAACCGATATTCAAACGCATTGTCGAAGAAACGCTCGATTTCATCATGCGCGAGATGACCCACGAACAAGGCGGATTTTATTCCTCACTCGATGCCGACTCGGAAGGCGTGGAAGGTAAGTTTTATGTCTGGTCTCTCGCTGAAATTCGTAAAACGCTAAAAGATGACTCAGATTTTTTCGAAGCGGCTTATGGGATCACTGCGGGCGGCAATTGGGATGGAAAGACAGTTTTGCAACGCACACTGGATGACTCGTCCCTCGCCGCGCGATACGGACTTAACCCTGAGGCTGTTCCTGTCAAACTGGCAGAATCTCATTCCAGGCTTTTGGCGGTCCGCGCCCTGCGGATTCGCCCCGCCACAGACGATAAAATCCTCGCCGCGTGGAATGGTCTGATGCTGGCGGCGTTTGCCGAGGCGGCGCGGGTTCTTAGTTTGGAGTCAGGAAGCTTGCTTCCGAATGTCGAACAGCAAGCTGTTCGACTCCAGAGGGCGGCTACCCGCAATGCAGAGTTTCTGCTATCTGCCTTGAGACCCAATAGAAAATTATGCCGTGCCTGGCGCGACGGCACAACGACAGAAGCGGTCTTTCTCGAAGATTACGCTGCGTTGATTCTTGGTCTGCTGGAGTTGTATCAAACTGACTTCAACAATAAATGGTTCAAGTCTGCGGTGGAACTGGCTGATGAGATGATCGAAAAATTCAGAGACCCCGACGGCGGATTTTTTGATACGCCGCACGATGGCGAGACTTTGTTGATCCGCCCGAAGGGTATTATAGATAACGCCACACCGTCAGGAAATGCGCTGGCTTGTGAGGCGTTATTGAAATTGGCGGCATATACTGATAATGGAAATTATCGCGATCTCGCCGAGCAGGCATTGGCGCTCATCGGCGATTCTGCTTTGCGGCATCCGCTGGGATTTGCGCGCTGGCTGTCGGCGGCGGAAAATGCCCAAGGCAACACCAAGCAGGTTGCGGTGTTGGGCGAAGCGGGGGAGGAAATGTTCGAGCGGATGCTCAAGGTCATTCGAGCAGAATACAGACCGGGCGTGGTGGCGGCCGCTTCCCCCCATCCTCCACAAAAGGATGCGCCCGCATTATTGCATGAACGCGGACTGATCGATGGAAAAGCGACGGCTTATGTCTGCGAAGGTTTCGTATGCAAACAGCCCACGACTGATACAGAAATACTTGCAAAACAAATGCTGGTTTAATCTATTTGTAAAAAGGTATAAACCGATGTCAGTTGAAATAATATCTTCTTCAGAATTGAATAAATTTATATCCATGTATGATATTCATAAACAGGGAGGTCAACAGGACGAGTCCCCGTTCCTGCAGCTGTTGGGTTGGATGGAACAAAAGCAAATGACTGAAACCATCATGGAACGAACATGCCGGCCGGGAGAGGTTGTCATCCGTGAGAATGAACCTGGCGATGTCTTTTACGTCATTCGTTCCGGTCAAGCGGTAGTCATTAAAGGCGATTTCCAGTCCCCAACCGTTCTGGGATTCCGCAGTATCGGGGATTCAATTGGAGAAATGGCTTTACTGGAAAACCTGCCGCGCTCTGCAACAGTCATTGCCCTCAATACAGTGTCCTTATGGTGCTTGAGCCGTGAAATGTTCTATCAGTTCCTGGGCGAGAATCACCCATCATTCAGTCTGGACTTAATGAATATGCTCAGTTCGAGAATACGCAAATCGGACGAAGAGCGAATGCGTGGATATGTCAGAGAGAAAGAACAGGTGGTGGTGCTCGAAACCCTGAGCAAACAAGCCACACATGACCCCCTGACCGGATTGTTCAACCGCCGTTATTTGGATCAAATATTGTATGGTGAAATTGCCCATGCTTTGCAGAATGGCTCTCTGGTAGGCATTCTTATGGCTGATGTGGATCATTTCAAGCATGTCAATGACAGGTATGGTCACAAAGCGGGCGACCTAATGCTCCAGGCACTGGGCGATCTCATGAAGAAATGTGTGCGTTCAGCAGATATTGTTTGCCGCTACGGCGGCGAGGAATTTGTGATCGTTATGCCTGGAGCCTCCGCGCCCACTGTGAGCAAATGCGCCGAAGAGATCCGCGCGAAATTCGAAGCTTTATGCGTGGTGTCTGAAGGACATGAAATTCAAGCCACCATTTCTTTGGGCGCGGCCATTTATCCATTGCACGGCTCCAATGTAGACGAAGTATTTGTCCGCGCTGACCGGGCCATGTATCAGGCAAAACAAGAAGGACGCAACCGGGTGGTGGTTTTCTCGGCGGAGTCTGACATTGAAGATGTTGAGTAACTTAGCAACGATTTTCAGGAGCGACCCATTATGGCTGACCAGCCAACAACCCCGCGCGCTCGACGTAGTTTAAATGACATATCCAAATTACTTGAAGAAAAATCCGCAACGCAGAGCAGCAACCTGCCCGCGGAGTTGGAAACCTATCTAAATGCCGACCTATGGCGCAAACTAAATGAGGACCCACGCCGGGGCTTACTAAACAACGCGCTCAACCGGATGCAGACCCAGCTTTACACCATCTCCACCTACCTGCCTGCCAATTTGGTACAGGAAAAATTAAAGAACCCTGAGTTGGAGTCGGCTAATGGTCGGATATTAAAAGGCTGTTTGCTGTTCTCGGATGTGAGCGGATTTACCGCGCTTTCTGAACGGCTGGCAGCGCTTGGTCCAAAGGGAGCGGAACATCTGACTGGCGTCATCAACAAATATTTTACGACCATGATCGACATCCTTTCGCAATCAAACGGGACACTGCTAAAGTTTGCCGGGGATGCGACATTGGTGTATTTTCCAGAACAGGAAGACGGTATCCACGTTCAATGGGCGGCGCGCTCGGGCTTACGAATGATGCGCGCCATGCAGGGCTTCGCCAACCTGTCCACGCCGCTGGGACCTGTGACCATCACCATGAAAGTGGGAATTTCAGCAGGTTCGTTCCTCGCCGCAAGCGTTGGCTCAAATAAGAGGATGGAGTACGCGCTGATCGGGAATACCGTATCCCAGACATTGCAAGCGGAAGGCTGCACAAGTCCGGGACAAATTGTGACCAACCATGTCGCCGCCAGTTTGCTATCTTCGCATTATGAAATGACCGAAGTGAAGCCGGAGTTCTTTCTGTTGAATCCCGGTGAAAACAGCACATTGGATGAATATGAAATCCAAAAAACCGAGAGACGCAAAGGACGCGGGAGCGCCGTGCAATGGGACGCAACCCCGGAAGACATCACCGCTCAGATAAAAGACATCTTGCAACAAATCAATGCGCTAAAGCCTTATCTTGCCGGTGAGTTGGTTGACCGCATCGTCGCACACGCCGAGCAGCGTCAGGTG
Source organism: Herpetosiphon sp. (assembly GCA_020717985.1). GTDB lineage: Bacteria > Chloroflexota > Anaerolineae > Anaerolineales > Villigracilaceae > Villigracilis. The sequence continues at coordinate 26,552 of DYDH01000023.1, forward strand.
CAAAGTGAATATCGCCCAACCACGGTCATGTTTTGCAATTTCACGGGTCCCGACACTTTGCTTGAAGCATGGGGCGATGCAAGCGCAGACCGTGTAACAAAACTGCTAAGCGAATATTTTACAGACATGAATGAAGTCATCAGCCGCTTTGGCGGAATCGTCAGCCGCATTGATCCGTACAGTCAGGGCACCAAACTTCTGGCGTTGTTCGGCGCACCCATCGCCCACGAAGACGACGCCCAGCGGGCCATCAGCGCGGCATTGGAAATGAACAGTGCATTGACAAAACTGAACCAGAGCTGGTTTCGAAAATGGGCGCGTCACCTTCCGCCCGGCGGAAAAAAGAACTTTATGGAACATCGCATCGGTATCACGCTCGGAGATACCTTTGCGGGACAGGCAGGCTCGTCCACACGGCGCGAATATACCGTCATGGGAGACGAAGTCAACCTGGCGGCGCGCTTGATGAGTGCCGCGCGTCCGGGGCAAATCCTCATCAGCGAACCGGTATTTGAAGTGACCAACGCATATTATGTCACTCGCAAACTGCCGCCAATAAAAGTAAAAGGCAAACAAAATCCGATACCGATATTTCAAGTTGATGGCCCGCGCGAAGACACATTGCTGAACCGCATTCACAACCGCCCGATATTGATCGGAAGGACGACAGAATTTGAACGCGGCTGGCAAATCATCCAGCACGCCCAGGCAGGTGCCGGCTGTGTGTTGACTTTGGCAGGACAGGCCGGAATCGGCAAAAGTCACCTGGCGGATACGCTCCTTAAACGGGCCATTGAAGACGGATGGAAGATACACGCCTTCCAGTGCCGTTCCTACCTGACAACTGAACCATATTCCTGTTGGAAGGGATTGCTTCGTTCAATTGCGGGCATCACGTCCATAGACCATCAACTGATCCAAAAAGAAAAACTGGAACGACTCACCGCTCAGTTCAACATGCCCGCCGAACAGTCTGCGGCGTTAACCGACATGATGGGATTAAGCCATGTGCAATCGTCAAATGAAAGCGAAGAGGAAGACAGCGCATTGAACAGCGAAGATTTCGCAAGTCTGGTCAAGCAGAAAAAATTAAGCCGTAAATCGAGCTCCTCCGATGTTCTCTTACAACTGGATGAAAATACTTCAGAAATTGAATCCAAGCGGGGTATTGACGGAAAAACGATTCAATTCTGGCAGGCGGCATTGAAGAGCACTATTACCGCGCTATGCTCAAAAAAGCCGCTGACTGTCTTCTTTGAAGATGCCCAATGGATGGATCCCGAATCAAAACACTGTCTGAATATATTGGGCAAGGAACTAACTGCGCAGCCCCTGGTCTTTCTGCTTGCCCTGCGCTCGCAGGAGACTGTCAGTGAAGAAATCGGCAAGACAATCCAACTCAACCCTTTTACAAAAGTTGAAACCCGTTCCATGGTCGCTGAGATCCTGACCGCGGGATTGGTGGACATCATCCACGAGCAAAGCAACGGCAGTCCGCTTTTTGTGGAAGAGATCAGCCGCTGGATCAAGCGAACACATAGTATTGATGAAAACCGTCTCAAGGAAGTCCTGCAAACGTCCGATGTCCTGCAAAAATTGGTATTAAGCCGTTTGGAAAGTTTGCCTGAAAGTCAACGTGAGGTGGCACGCCTGGCATCGGTCATCGGCGTGGAATTTCGTCTCAGCGAAGTGAAGGTCCTGCTTCAAGAGACAATTGACCCGGCCACACTTCACGAATACCTGAACGACCTGATGGACGCCGGACTGATCACTATTAGCGAACATGGTTTGGACAGGCGTTATACCTTTATACAGCCCGTCTTTCGGGAGGTTCTCTATACCAGCCTGCCCTTTGAACGGCGCCGCGAACTACATGCGCGCATGGCCGAATACATTCTGCAATTGCCCGCCAACCGCCAACGCAGCGACAAAGTTGCGATATTCCTGAAAGACAGTACAACCGTCAACCTGCTCCATGAGACTGAAAAACTAGCATATCATTATGAAATGTCCGAGCAATGGCTGGAGGCGGCAAAACAACTCATCTACACGGCAGAATCTCAAAGCGGAAGTGAAACTCCATACAGCCGCGCACTGACCCTACTGGAACATTATCCGCCCGAAAAAATTGACGCGGCCATCAGGTTACAAAAAACTCTCGCATATATCGGACTGGGAAATACTGCCATACAACGCAATGATCTTGCCGCCAGCGCCGCCGCCTTTGAATCTGCGTTCGTGGCTGCGCCTGTTGAAGATACTCCGTCTGACCTGACCGCCAGCGTGGCGGCTCGAATGGCTTTGCTCTTACCCAGCCAGGGAAAAATTGAGAACGCAGAAAAGCAATTCAACAAGATCATTGACCAACGCTCCAAAGCGGATGATTGGAAACTGCGCGGTATATCCGCCTGGCTGACATGGCGCGCCGGAAGAGACGCCGCCGCCCAAGTCGAATCCTGCCGGTCACGCCTGCCTGAAACAGATACCGAAGACAGCCTGCGGGTGCGGGCATTGATGGACGATCTTTCCGGCAACTGGGCGCAGGCAGTAGAAACATATCAACTGCTTGGCGAAACCGGTTCGGCCGCCCTGGCGCATGTACAATTAGGTAATCAATTCCTGCAACAGAGAAACCCCGCCGAAGCCGCCAGACATTACGACCTGGCCGCCGACATTTGGCAGGATGTGGATTTCTGCGGGATGGCGCTGATCCACTATCGCCGCGCTGAAATGGCTTGGCAGGCGCGTGAAAATAAAAAAACGCTGGCATTACTGGAAGAAGCGCTCTCCTCATTGGAAAAGTCTGCGCCTGCCTTGCAAGCCGAACCACGCGCCTCCATTCAAAAAGCGCTGACACGGGTGAACAAAAAACAATTCGGCAATTGGGTATACTGGCAATGGCAACCTTTTGACGATCTGTCCCGCATCCACCTTTGTTTCCCGCTTTTTCGAGAGACTTCAAGGAATACCGCATGACTCTCAACATACTGCTCAAGAAAAACGCCATCTTCAAAACCCTTTCCGATGAAGCCATTGACAAACTGGCAAACGGGCTGAAAACGCGCCTATTGCAAAAGGGTGAAGTGTTGTTTAATCTGGGCGATTCTGGCGATGAAATGATCCTTGTCCGCAGGGGAAAAATCGCAATTTATATGCCAGACCTAAATCAGCCTCAAACCGGACAGGCTTTGCGCATCTTTCAATCCGGCGATATTTTGGGCGAGATGGCCTTGATCGACCGCCTGCCGCGTTCAGCAAGCGCGCGCGCTGAAGTACGCTCGGTCATTGCAACACTTGACTACGAAACCTTTAAACGTTTACTGGAAGATCACCCCGATTTGGCAATGGAAATGATGAGCGGGTTGAGCGGCCGCATCCGCTATACCACCACATTCATTGGCGAGATACGTCAATGGGTACAGCGCATGGCCGAGGGAAATTATCAAGATATCCACTCGTCCGGTGAGGTACAACAGGATAGTTCGCTGTCAGCGCTGGCCGCAGACTTTGTCCGCATGGCGGCACAGGTGCGTGCGCGCGAGGAAAAGTTACAGCAGGAAGTAGCCCAACTGCGGATCGAGATAGATGAAAATAAGCGCCGCCAGGAAGTCAGTCAGATCACCACAAGCGATTACTATATCAGCTTGAAAGAAAAACTTAAGGCGCTTCGGGAAGAGGAGGATGATGTGAGCAATCCTCCAGGCTCGGCAATGCGTTTGATCTATGAACAAATAGAGACGCCTGACGAACAAAAAGATGGCGCAGTCAAACCCGCAAGCTCCACGGCCAGTAAGATTTTCGAAAAAATCGAGTCATCCAACAAACAGGAAGATTGATATGGATGTGTTTAAAATGAGTTGAAGGGCGGAACCTCACCGCACTTGCGCCGCGCGCCAGTGCGGTGAGGTTTGAGTGGCTCAACCATGTTTTTTGAGGAATCCTTCTGGGCGTTGTGTCATCATCCCCCAAACATCGAAAAGATAAATTTCGCCTTGCAATTTTGTAGAGGGACAAATAAGGATTGATACACCCTTTTGCGCGACCAACCCCGACTAATATTACAGATAAATCTAAAATCGAGGAAACATGAATCGACAAAACATCGCGCAAACACAAAATACCAAGCCAAAATGGAAAGTTATCAGCCTTTTTTTCTTAACTGTGGCGTTTTCCGCATGGCTCATGGCTGCCTGCTCCACAGACCTAAACCTGGCTGGAGCCGCAGGAGCAGCCCCTGGAGCGCAGGAGACGCTGATTGCACAGGAACTATCCGCTACACCCGTCCTCCACGTGGAAGTAACACCAATCCCCGGCATTGAAAATACCCCCCAACCAGTGCTTGAGCCAAGCCCCACAGCGCCAGATGGCACCATCGCTTATATGTCCAAACAGAACGGACAGACTGGACTGGTGGTGGCAGGCGTGGATGGCAGTCAAGCGATGTCCATCGCACAGGATGGCGCGGAGAAAAACAACCCGGTCTGGTCGCCAGATGGACAGCAGATCGCCTTCGCCGCCAATGTCAACGACAACTGGGATGTATACGTGGTCAATATCAACGATGGGATTGTCACCCGCCTGACCGACACGCCCTCCAAAGATTGGCTGCCGAGTTGGTCATCAGATGGCAATATGATAACATTTGAATCATTCCGCGACGGTGATTTTGAACTTTATAGAATGGATAGAAATGGCGGAAACCTGTTTCGACTAACAAACAACCCGGCCTGGGACGCGCATCCGGTTTGGTCATTGGATGGACAATGGATTGCCTTTGTCTCCAATCGGGATGGCAGTTCCGACATCTATCGGATGGATGGGAATGGGAACAATGTTCAGCGCCTGACGACAGAAACAACTCCCGACGCCAGCCCAGCCTGGTCGCCAGACAGCCAGTGGATTGCGTTTACTTCCTGGCGGGATGGCAACCCCGAAATTTACCGCATGAGGATTGACGGAAGCGATGTACAACGTCTGACCAATAACAACGGCAGAGATGACTATCCGCTCTGGTCGCCAGATGGACAAAGCATTTTATACATCTCCGGTGAAGTAGGTTCTGAAAACGTGATCGTGATGAACGCAGATGGCAGTTCCGCAAGGGCATTGACGACAGCCCCGGGAAACAATGGAACCCCAAGCTGGTCACCGGATGGGCGTTACCTTGCCTTTCAGACAAACCGATCTGGAAGCAACGAAATCTATATTACCGATCTCAATGGTGGAAACATTAGACTAATATCACTCCCTGGACAGGATGCCAGCGAGCCAGTCTGGAAACCGTAACGTGATACGGCAGTTGCCTCGATAAAAAGAAACCCGAACGCATCCAATTGCGCTCGGGTTTCTTTACAATTTATAGAGGGACTACCGCCAAATAAATTTCAAGTCTTCTTTTGGCGCGGTTCCCCAATATTTTGGATTGGGGCTGAGAGTCAACCCGGCATCAGTCCAGGATGAGACCACGTAAGGTCCGCTGGAAATGATGGTGCTATTGCGTCCGCCGTAGGCGCTGTCAGCCGCCAATGCATCCTTTTTCAGGATCGCAAATGCGGGGTCCGCAAGGTAGGTCAGGATGTTTGGCTCCAGGCGGTTGAGGTGAATCAGCACCGTGTTAAAGTCAACTTTCTGGATGCCATCCACTGTAGACTTGGGACGCTTATCCGCACCCCTCTCACCGTGAAAACCAAAAAAGATTTTCTGCCAGGTTGCATAATTGCCGTTACCGTGCAGTGGGCTTTGCGGGTCAAACCAGCGATTAAAATTATCCGCAACAATATCTGGCGTGATGGATGTTCCATCACTGAACGCCGCATTTGCGCGTAAGGTGAAAATATAATCAAGCTGGTCGTCTGAGACCACCCATGATTCAGCCAGGGCGGGCTGGGGATTCCCGTTCGCGTCCAGGCTCACCAGCCCTTCGTAAAGGTACTGGCTGACCTTGAGAGAATCAGCATCCTGGGTTAAAGCAGGGTCAAGCGTGATACTGGCGCTGATCTGTTCGGGTCCTGCTATCGGCTGAGGAGATGCCACCGCAGCAGGAACCTCTGTCGGCGCGCTGGGTGCGTCTGTCGCAGAAGGTGTGGCCGTCGGCGGCTGGCAACTGGTCAACAGGAAGAGACAGGTTACAAAAAAAGTGAATATGCGGGAAGGAGTCAAGTTGGATGTCATAATGGTATACAATTCCTTGCTCTCATGGTTTAATTGCGTGGTTTATATTCTAGCGCATTTTCTTTAATTCGGGAACATATCCACGTTTCGGCAATGTTAGTGTTTGGGAATTTATAGGAAGACAGCCTTTACCGGTGTCAAAATAGTTTCAAAAAAAAATACACACAATCCAAAAACCAGCCGTTTCGAGTATAACTGGACAGGAAACTATCATCTAAAACTGGATGGATACGTTCAACCCTTTTTCGTTGTAAAACCCGACTAATACTATGAATCATCAAAATTCGCTCCCGAATACTATTCTCCCCAGTGATGAAGAGTTGGTACACTCCGCGCAAAAGGGAGCACAGGATGCTTTTGTCCTGTTATATGAGCGTTACTTCCCAAACGTGATTGCGCGGGTGCGCTTCAAAATTCCAGAAAGCGATGTCGAAGATGTTGCCCAGGAAATATTCATTGCCATGTTAAAGTCGCTCGGCAGTTTTAAAGGTCAGTCCAAGTTTAGCACCTGGATTTGGACAATAACCAACCGTAAAATAGTTGATTATTACCGCTCGCACAAAGTTCGTCTCAGCGAACAGGATGACTACGAGGAACTTGTGATGCGCAATCCATCAAACCATACAGTTCGGGCTGACCATGCTCAGGATGATCTGGCCGTCATTCAGAGCGCGCTTTCCAAACTGCCTCAAAATTACCAGGATATCCTGCTCATGCGTTTTGTGGATGACATGCCTTTTAACGAAATCGCGCTTCAAAATGGACAATCACTCGAAGCAACCAAATCCCTCTTCCGCCGCTCGATGGCTGCTTTGACAAAGATAATGGAAGGGGAAAATGAACAATAAATTTTCCGATCCACAGGATCAGCAACTAGACGATCAACTGTCCAAATTCACTGACCAGGCGTTATCAAATGAAAACGAGGCAAATTTGCAGGAAGCGATGAATCAGGATGAATTGGCTGAACTGAAAAAAAACGTTCTTCGCATGAAAGCCGCAATTCAGACAACGCGTTTAAGTAACGCGAGCGAGGCACGCATCCGCGCTCATCTGCTTACAGAGTGGAAGAAAACCAGAAAAGTAGAACAACAAACACCCAAACGCTTTGTCTGGAATTGGACATTGCCACGTATCGCTTTGGTTGGCGGTTTTGCTATTTTAATTATATTCAGCGCCATAACGCTGTTCCCCCCCACGCCGTCTCCCCTAATGGGAACAGCCAACGGATCACAGGGTGGGTCGCCGCTATTAATTCTTGCGGGTATCGTTATTATTGTGTTGCTTCTTTGGCATAATCGCCATGATTAAAAAAAGTAGAGGTTGTATGCAAACAAAAACTCACTTCAATTTCTTCAAAATCATATCTCTAGCTGTCATACTGTCGCTCCTCATTGCTTCTTGTGCTCCTGGGCAGTCCTTGTCTGGAGCCGCTAACACAGATGCAACTGAAGCGCCGGTTGAAGCTCCTCCAGTTGAAGCCCCCCCAGTCGAAGCGCCTCCAGTCGAAGCGCCCCCAGTTGAAGCCCCCCCAGTCGAAGCCCCCCCAGTCGAAGCTCCT
>DYDH01000522.1:0-869 GCA_020717985.1 Herpetosiphon sp.
ATTTTGCCGCCTTCTTTTTAACGGGTGAACTCATCGAATATTCCGAAGGGAAACAAATCTTTACCACGCCAAAACAGAAAAAGACGGAAGATTACATCATGGGAAGGTTTGGGTAAAAGGCTGAAACCATGAAAATCGCCTTGATCTTCTTTTTTGCAGTCCTCAGTGAAGTGATCGCAACCACTGCCCTAAAATTTTCAGAGGGGTTTACAAAAGTTATCCCCAGTCTGGTGGTTGTGGTTGGATATGGTCTGTCGTTCTACCTGCTCTCGCTCAGTCTGAAAGTCATTCCCCTTGGAACAGCATACGCGCTCTGGTCAGGCATTGGCATTGTACTGACGGTGATCATTGGGATGTTGCTTTGGCGTGAACAAATGGATTGGGCACGTGGCATTGGCATTATGCTCATCCTTATCGGCATTCTGGTAATTAATCTTTTTTCAACATCAACAGCCCATTAGGCGAATGCATTCTGTTAAGCAAAAAGTCGGAACTTTTATGTCCCGACTTTTTGCTTATTTCGTACCTTACGGTATGTCGTTCTGAGCGAAGCGAAGAACCCCTGATTCCAGCAGTAGAGACCCTTCGCTCCGCTCAGGGAATCACGATTGGATGCGTAATTTATTTCACTGCAACCAATTCAACATCGAAAATGAGGGTGGCGTTGGGGGGAATAACTCCGCTTGCGCCGCGTTCTCCGTAGGCGAGTTCTGGCGGGATGGTGAGTTGGGCTTTGCCGCCGACTTTCATCAGCGCGATGCCTTCATCCCAGCCTTTGATGACCTGTCCCACGCCGAGCCGAAAGGTGAGCGCTTCGCCGCGCGGGATGGAACTGTCAAAGACTTTGCCATCCTGAAATTTTCCCGTGT
>DYDH01000522.1:1039-1519 GCA_020717985.1 Herpetosiphon sp.
GAAAAAATATGTGTTCTGTTACGGAGCTACCGTTGCAGTTGGTTCGGGCGTTGGAGCCACGAAAAGCGCTGCGGCTTCTTCTGCTGTTTGCGGCATTCCGTTCATGATCCAGCGGACAAATACATCAACAACATCGGGCTTGAGGGCTTTGCTGGGCGGCATGACGCCGATCAATTCTTCATCAGGCTTTTCTGGGTCCATGATTGCATGTTCCTGAATGACTTGCAGCAGGTAACTGGTCTCATCGCCCTTGATGATGTCCTTCTCGGCGTTGTCGCCTGTGGTGAGGATTTCGTCATACGAAGTCATCAGGTAGTTGTTATTTTCCTTGCCAGCGCGGTGACAGGAGACACAATAACGTTTGGCAATTGGCGCAATGTGGACATCATACGAAGGCACTTCGCCGTCTGCAAGCGGTGGGAAGAGCGGTTTGATCGTCGGTGCTTCGAAACGGTCATCCCACATGTAGCGCATGTAAGT
>DYDH01000523.1 GCA_020717985.1 Herpetosiphon sp.
TATTTGCTTCGTTGCTTGTCGCCTCCTGTTTTGGATAATAATGGTATAATATTTATACCATGATTTTTGAATATGATCCGCACAAGAGTGACACAAACCTCGCCAAACATGGAATCAATTTCGATGATGCTCAAGCGTTATGGGATGATGAGCACTACATTGAAATCCCTTCAAAACCAATGGATGAGCCGCGTTTTCTCGTGATTGGGAAGATCAAAGATACACATTGGTCGGCAGTGATCACGTATCGCGATGAACAGGTAAGGATCATCTCCGTGCGGCGTTCAAGAGTTGAGGAGAAAGAATTATATGAAAACGACAACATCTGAATTTGAAAAGAAATTCGATACCGGTGAAAGCGTTATGGACGATCTTGATCTTTCCAAGGTACGTCGTCCCGGAGAAGAACAAAAGCGCGTTAACGTGGATTTTCCCGCCTGGATGATTGCCGCCCTCGACCGTGAGGCGAAACGCGTCGGCGTCACGCGCCAGTCCATCATCAAGATGTGGTTAGCGGAGCATCTACAGACAACGCAATGAGTTTTCGCTCACTTGTTCACTCGCCACGGCGGCAAGGTGACGGATTCGGTCAGCAAGAATACTAGTTATCTCGTCCTGGGCGAAGCGCCGGGATCGACATCGTACCCGCAGGGTAAGTACCAGAAGGCGCTGGAATTGGGGCCTGCCCTGAGCCGCCGCGTTGAGCTTGTCGAAGCGGCAGTCGAAGGGGTGAAGGTGATTGGGGAAGAGGAATTGAAAACGCTGGCAGGTGAAGGGGTATAATCGCACTGGAGGTGCTTTATGGATTGGCATAAAAGAATAACCGTTGATCCGAAAATCCTGGTTGGAAAACCTGTTATCAAGGGGACGCGCCTGGCGGTGGATTTTATCGTGGGACTTCTGGCGCAGGGTTGGAGCGAGGCCGAGATCATGCGCAACTACCCCGGGCTCCAACAGGAAGACATCCATGCCTGTCTGTACTATGCCAGCGAAGTTTTGCAGGCAGAAAAAGTTTATCCGGTAACGCCTGTCCCCGCATAAACCGCTGTTCTTACCCGAACCATCCACGAATTTTCCACGAATAAACGAACCCTGGCGTGCAAATTTGCGCATTCGTGGCTTATTCGTGGACGGTTCACCCCAACCACAAAATCTACCAGAGTCAGAAAATTCCACAAGGCGCAGGAATTGGGGCCTGCCCTGAGCGAAGTCGAAGGGGTGAAGGTGATTGGGGAGGAAGAGTTGAGGAATCTGGTTGGTTAAATGCAGATTTCGGAATGATCAAACCGCCTGCGCCCTGGAAGGAAATTGGGAGATGAAAAAGAGCCTGCTGGTAATTGCCTCCTTCGTGTTTCTAACCGCCTGTTCGGGATATGCGCCCACCGCAACGGTGACGCCAACTGCCACGCCGTCGCCTACAGAAACCCCTACACTGACGCACACACCCACCCTGACGCCCAGCCCAACGCCCTCCCTGCCCCCCGAATTTTTGGCGCAATTTGA
>DYDH01000524.1 GCA_020717985.1 Herpetosiphon sp.
TGACCTCGACCCCAAAGCCGCGTATTTACACATGACTTCCAACGAAACGATTCACGGCGTGGAATATTTCGCCGAACCGACTCCGCCCGCTGGTGTACCACTCGTCTGCGACACTTCATCTGATTTCATCAGCCGACCCGTCGATATTTCAAAATATGCATTCATTTATGCGGGAGCGCAAAAGAATGCAGGACCTTCCGGCGTGACCGTGGTCATTGCCCGCGACGATATGCTGGAGCGCACTCCCGAAAACCTGCCCGTGATGCTGGATTACAAGACCCTCGCCGCCAGCGGATCACTGCACAACACTCCGCCTTCGTTTGCGATCTACATGGTGGGACTTGTCTTCCAATGGGCGAAGAGACAAGGCGGATTGGCCGCCATCGAAAAGACCAACCGCATCAAGGCTGGTTTGGTGTACGATGCCATTGATCAAAGTGGCGGCTTCTATCGCGGACACGCCAAGGTTGCTAACCGCTCGTTGATGAACATCCCCTTCCGCCTGCCGAGCGAAGAACTGGAAGACACCTTCGCCAAGGAAGCCAAGAAGAATAACCTGATCGGTCTCAAAGGTCATCGCTCCGTAGGCGGTATGCGCGCTTCGGTTTACAACGCTGTAACCATCGAAGGCGCGACAGCGTTGGTTGATTTCATGAAGGAGTTTCAGAAGAAGAATGGGTAAGGGTGGGAGGGGGAAGTAATAAGTAATAAGTGAGAAGTAATGAGAAGACCTCCGAGTCCTTTTGGGGATTTCGGAGGTCTTTTTGTTTAGGGAAAAATTATATATTAAACCTTTGAAGGTATCTAGACTGGCGTGAATTCTGTTTGGGAATAGGAAAAACTCGAAACCACGCGTACGCAAAATACTTGACACGAAGTGTGCCGCACACCGCAAAGTGGCAGTCCCTAGCTATCTGGCTGCCTGACCTTTACCAGAACTGGACTTCCACCAGTGAGCAGACGATGATTTATCAGGACGCACCCACGCTTTGTTAGCCCGCTTTTGATTTTACAACGAGTCTTGATCATCTTCATTTATCATGTTCAAGAACAATTCTACTGCCTTCGGCTCAAAGTGTGTTCCAGAGAGTGATTTGATGTGTTCAATTACTTTCTCCTTTGACCAACCTTGACGATAGGGGCGGTCAGAGCGAAGAGCGTCCCATACATCTATTATCGAAAAAAGACGCGCCACCAACGGAATTTGCTCGCCTTTCAGCCCGCGTGGATAACCGCTCCCATCCCATTTTTCGTGGTGACAATATGGAATATCCAGCGCGGGACGTAAGTATGCTATAGGCGACAGTAATTCAAACGCAAAAAAGGGATGTTTGCGCATGGCAACCCATTCTTCGTCTGTCAGTTTACCTGGCTTGAGAAGAATGTTGTCTGGTACGCCCATCTTCCCAATATCATGCAGGAGTGCGCCGCGTCGAACGTGTATCAACTCTTCTTCGGTAATTTCCGCAGCGCGTGCAAGTTTCATTGTCATTTCCGTAACGCGCTGTGTGTGACCTTCAGTCTCTTTGTCGCGCAAATC
>DYDH01000525.1:0-804 GCA_020717985.1 Herpetosiphon sp.
ATGGGTGCTATAATGATAATCATACTTTCGTGAAATTTCGCCACTTTATTAGGAATGTATATTCCAGAAGGATAAACCAATGCCAGCAGTGAATTATCAATACGAGAAGCGCAAAAAAGAATTGGATAAGAAAAAGAAGAAGGCTGAGAAAGAGCGGGCTAAAGAGATCAAGAAGAATAGCAACAAGCCCAAAGAGACTCCGCCCCCGCCCGTTGCGCCCGAAAAATAGAACGTCTTTATAAACACAACTTCCCGCAGATTCTGAATTTGCGGGAAGTTGTGTTTCTGGATGATATAATTTTTTAACGTGAAAGCATTAAAATGACCCCATGAGCCGCCGCGTCGAATTCATTCCCTATCACCCCAAAACGATACTTAATAAACATAAGCGCGCCGATCATTGGTTCTGGACGCGCTACAGCGCATATCCCTACATTGGCTGTCAGCATGGCTGTGAGTTTTGTTATTGCCGCGAGCAGAAGTATTCCCCGTACGACGACCCGCAGGATTTTGCCTACGTCATCAAGGTCAAGGAAAACGCGCCCGAACTTTTGCTCCGCGCATTGAAACGCGCCTCTGTGGATGTGATCTTCACAGGCGATTATCAACCCGTCGAGAAAAAATTTGGCATCTCACGCAAAATACTGGAAGTTTGTTATGAGATGGGATTCCCTGTCTTCGTATTGGAACGCAACCCCGCGGTCACACGCGACCTTGACCTGCTTCTGTCCATTGAGCAGCGCAGCCCCTCGATCATTGCCTTCAGCATTATTGCCGCGCCAGATTCAAAAAACCATCAACGCG
>DYDH01000525.1:831-1497 GCA_020717985.1 Herpetosiphon sp.
ACTCAGGAAAACGCTTCGAAGCCATGCAAACCATCGCCAAAGCGGGACTCACCACAGGGACGGTTGCCATGCCGTTATTGCCTGGCTTGTGTGACGATCCGTTCAGCATTGACTCCCTTGTCCGCTGGACGGCGGATCACGGCGGAAAATTTGTCCTTGCCAGCGGACTGACCCTGTCCGACCAACAGCGCGCATATTTCTTCAATGTGCTTGCTCAACGCTTTCCAGACCTGCTTGCCAATTACCAGCAACTTTATCCGCAGGGAAGTTATAACGCCACAGGTTATCACTGGCGCAAACTTGCCTTGCGCGTGCGCGAAGCCTGCACAAAATACGGCATCTCAGACCGCATCCCTCGTCCCATTATTCCAACCGATAAACATGCCCTCAACAAGCGGATCGTCGAGAAACTTGCAAATCAATCCTACGATCTTGAATTGCAGGCAAAGCCCGATGACCAGATTTGGGAACTTCGCAAAGCTGCCTGGTCAATCGAAGACCTCGAACAGGATATAGGTTTGATTTATCGTTCCATGGGATTAAAGGGGTTGCAAAGCATTCCCAATGTAGGCGAGAGTCTTGGGCAAAGAATAGAAAATTTGATCACAGAGCTGCAAAATAAAATATAACAAGTTAAAACTTTGACTCGAAAATCTGGCAGGACTT
>DYDH01000194.1 GCA_020717985.1 Herpetosiphon sp.
TTACGCGCTGAACGATACAGCCAGACCGCCGACATTGCCGGATGCCTGAGCCTCGAGGCGTTGAACGGAACCGACCTGGCATTTGATGAACGCATTCATAACCTGCGACCATATCCGCGCCAGAAGGAGTGCGCGGGTTATTTGCGAAGTGTATTAAAGGATAGCGAGTTCAAACGTGAGCATAGTTCGCTCAATGTTCAGGATGCTTATACATTGCGTTGTATGCCTCAGGTGCATGGCGCGGTGCGCGATGCGATTGCGTATGCGCGTTGGGTGTTCGAGATCGAGTTGAACGCTGTCACGGATAACCCGTTGATTTTCATTGATGACGCAACAAGCGAAATTGATGTCCTTTCGGGCGGAAATTTTCACGGTGAGCCGCTGGCGATAGCGATGGATTATCTGGCTTTTTCTGTCAGCGAACTTGGGAATATCTCCGAGCGGCGCATTATGCGTTTGACTGATGAAAGTTCCAACATCCATGTCCTGCCTGCGTTCCTCACAAAAGAAGGCGGGTTGAATTCCGGATTTATGATTCTGCAATATACCGCCGCCGCGCTTGCCACCGAGAACAAGGTGCTTTCACATCCCGCCAGCGTGGATACAATTCCCACTTCGGCAAATGTGGAAGACCACGTCAGTATGGGCGTAACGGCTGGACTCAAATTGCGCGACATCATCAGCAACGTGGAACGCATCCTTGCGATCGAGTTGATGTCTGCGGCGCAGGGGATTGACTTCCGCAGGCAAGCCATCGGCGCAGATAAGAATCTCGGTCAGGGCACGCGCGCGGCGTACGCGTTGATTCGCGAACAAATTCCGTTCATCGAGTCGGATACGGTCATGTCAGGGCACATTGAAGCATCCCGCAAACTTGTCGCCAGCGGCGCTGTGGTTCAAAGTGTGGATCGCGCTTTGGCGTTCTGATAAAAATGTTTCGTGTTGCGTATTCCGTATGGAACGGTTTACGCAACACGAAACACGCTACACTCCGCAACGCTTCAACTAAAATGCACATACCCATTAGGAGCAATCATGTTAAATATTTTTTCTGTTGAACAGGCAAAGCAAAGTATTCTCAAACGTCAGCCGCCGGATGAATTTTCCGTTTCGCAATCTGTGCTGGATGGGATCGAAAAACTGTTCGGCGCGGCGCTGACTCCCGAACAGGCTGTTACCCGCATCCTGACGGATGTCCGCAAGCGGGGAGATGCCGCTTTGCGCGAATGGAGTCAACGGCTCGATAACCGCTCATTTGAATCATTCCGTGTCCCCGCAGAGAAATTTGCCAGCGCGTTGAAATCCATTTCTGATGAAGAACTCACTTCGCTTAAAATCTCTATTGAGAGAGTGCGCCGATTCCATAACCATCAGCCGCTCAATTCGTGGATGATGCAGGAAGGCGATGGGACGCTGGGACAATTCATCCGTCCGATCAAGCGTGTCGGATTGTATGTCCCCGGCGGCACTGCGCCTTTGCCGTCCACGGTGATCATGTCTGCGGTGCCGGCTCAAGTTGCGGGCGTGAAAGAGATCGTTGTTGTTGTCCCGCCAAGCCGCGCCACTGGCGAAGTGGCAAATATTACCCTCGCCGCGTGCGCGCTGGTTGGTGTCACTGAAGTTTACACTTTGGGTGGAGCGCAGGCGATTGCGGCGCTGGCCTATGGGACTGAATCGATTCGGCCTGTTGACAAAATATTCGGCCCCGGCAATCTTTTTGTTACGCTTGCCAAGCGTCAGGTCTTTGGCGTGGTCGGCATTGACGGGCTGGCGGGTCCCACAGAAACGATGGTCATCGCAGATGATACCGCCTCGCCCGCCTGGGTCGCCGCCGACCTTTTGGCGCAGGCCGAACATGATGTGCTTGCCTCCGCAATTTTGCTGACTCCCTCGCGCAAACTGGCCGAAGCCGTTCAGGCGGAAGTGGCGCGTCGGGTTGAAAGTTTGCCGCGTGCTGAAATTTTGGCACAGTCACTGGCCAATAAAAGCGGGGTGGTCATCACACGCGATATCCCCGAAGCCGCCGAACTTGCCAATGCCTTTGCGCCGGAACATTTATGCCTTTCTGTGGCAGAGCCGTGGGCGTTGAGTGAAAAGATAGATGCCGCTGGCGGAGTTTTCCTCGGAGAACATTCCTTTGAAGCGCTTGGTGATTACAATGCCGGTCCGAGCCATGTGATGCCCACCAACGGAACCGCCCGTTTTGCATCCCCGCTAAACGTTTGGGACTTTGTGCATATTGTCAGCCTGATCGCTTTAGATCGCGCATCCGCTGCGAAGTTGAGCAAACATGCCGCAGTGATGGCGCGCGCCGAGGGACTCGAAGCCCACGCCCAAGCCGCTGACGAGAGAAGCAGTATGAAAAAAGTTCGCCCCGAAGGATAAAAAAAGCAGGTCGCGTTATAAACGTGACCTGCTTTTTTTCACATCTGCCACAGAGTCCAGGGAGAATCTCCCTTGAAATTCTCTGTGGCGAGTTTTTTATTACGCTCTGTTCTTGTACAAAGCAGCCAGAGCGGCGCCGATGGCTTGTGAGAGGTCGCCAAGCGCGGCAGGGACGATATTAATAAAGTCACGCTGATAGGGCCACAGATATTCGCGGGCAGTGGAGCGTACGATTTCCAGATAGCGTTCGCGGAAGGCGGTGGTGGTCGCTTCGGGATCCATCAGCCCGCCGCCGATGACCACAAATTTGGGGTCGAGCGCCATTGCCAGACTGGCAACATGCAATCCTATGGCTCTGGACTGGAAGTCAAATATTTCTGTAGCGAGCTTGTCGCCTTGTTGAGCTAATCCGCGTAAGGTGAAGGCGCGTTCTTTCAAGCTAAGGGATGATTTTGCAAGGTCGTGGTCGGGATACTGTTCCAGTTTTTCGGCAAGCAGATAAGGCAAACCCGAAAGACAGGTATAGACTTCGATGCAGCCCCAGGTGCGTCCGCATCCACAGGGATAGGGTTTGGCGCCCAGCAAATGCAAAGGGGCAGGCATGTGACCGCCTTCCATCCCGGCTAGTGTGTCTCCATCCAACGCCAGCCCGCTTTGGTCGATGTAAGCGCAGCCCAATCCGGAGCCGGGAGCCAACATAAGCACTGTCCCTTTACTGTCGCCGCGCGCATGTTGAGCTTCAGCCACGCCGCCCATGTCTCCGTCGTTGCCAACTGTCAGGGGGATGGCGCGTTCGGCGCGTTCGGCGATGGCATTGCTGTAAGCAGTATGCACATCGAACCCCGCAAAGTTTTCAGGCAGGTTGGCTGAACGGTCAAAAACGCCATAGCGTTGGAACGGACCAGGGACAGCCAATCCAACCCCGCCAACCTGTTTCCAGGTTAACTTATGTTGGGTCAGGTATGAGTTGATGGCCTCGACCCAACTGCGTACAACAGCTTCGGGTCCATGTGTTGAATTGGTGGAGGATTGCAATAACTTTGTCGAAATAGTCGAGCCGTCGCTCCATACACCGCCCACTTTTGACGTAGTCGCGCCGCCATCGGTGCCGATATAGATCATTTTTTTCATGTTTTCTTTACCTTCCAGACTGATATTTTCTGCCGTGTAAAAGCGGACAGTATTTTTCTTTTGCTTTTGGCAATTATAACGTCTGATTACTTTATAAGGGCATTATCCACAAGAGACAAGTCTGTTCCTTTTTCAAAACGGGTTGTTGGGAATCACCAATGCCGAATAAACAAAGATTCCGCATTGATCACAAAGGGCTTTGTAAATAGCAGGCGGACCCATTTTCCAGCAGAATTTATGAAATCAGCAATTTGAGACTTACTTGCCAAAAATGTAAAATAAACTTGACATTATGTATGCTATGAGTTACTATATGTATATCAAAAGATACAAAAAGTAACCAAAACCATACAAAAAGAGGAAAATATGTCATATCAAGAGAAAAACATCACGGTTTCGTTGTTCAGCCACCTGCTGATCGTGGTCTACTATCTGGTCAATCTATTCCAAATGCAACAGGCAGGCGGACTGGTCTCGGCAAAAGTCTTCAGCCTTTGGGCAGTCGTCATCGTGTCAACTATCATCGTGAACATCATCGGCAACATTCTAACCAACATTTTGCTGAGCATCGTCCATGCCATAAAAACGAGATCCGAGCATGTGGAGAAGTTCATTGAAGACGAGCGCGACCAACTGATTGGACTAAAAGGCAGCAAGGTCTCCTACATTGCGTTTGCGATTGGCGTGTTGATTGCCATGCTGAGCTTTGCCTTTGGTCAGCCGCCGCTCGTGATGTTCTGCCTGCTCATTCTCTCATCCATCCTTGGCGAAATCATCGGGGACGTTTCGCAGCTATATCTTTATCGAAAGGGGTTCTAAGATGGATAAATACAAGGTGCGAAACAATGTTCGCAAGTTGAGATTCAATCACGACGAAATGACGCAGGAACAACTGGCGGACAAGGTCGGCGTGACGCGGCAGACCATCATCGCCATCGAAGGCGGAAAGTACGCCCCCTCCCTCGAACTGGCTTTCAAGATTGCCCTCGTTTTCGGCGTACCGTTGCAGGAAGTATTTTCGTACGAACTTGAAGGAGATGAAAAATGAACGACGACAGAAAGACCGCCATTATTGTGGGAGCGTTGTTTCTGGTTGCGATGGTGGCAAGCCTGGCAGGTGGCGGAATGGTGGAATCTGTGATATCCGCCCCCGAACCCTTCGCTGCTGTTTCTGAAAATGAGACGCTGCTGGTCGTGGGTATGCTACTTGAACTGGTCAACGCCATTGCAGTGATCGGGATTGGCGTCCTCATGTTCACCGTCTTGAAACGCCACAACGAAACGCAGGCGGTTGGCTACCTCAGCCTCAGAATTGTCGAAGCGGTGTTTTGCAGTCTGATTGTCGTCAGCCCGCTGTCGCTGATTCGGTTGGGACAGAACCAGCCTCAAGCGTCGGCTGCCTTGTCCATCGCGGAGCGGGCGAGCATTTCGGGACTGCTGGTTCCCGTCTTCTTCAGCCTCGGCGCCCTCCTGCTTTATTCATCGCTGTATCAATCGAAACTCCTGCCACGTTTCATCCCAATCTGGGGACTCGCCGCCACTGTGTTGATACTGACGTTGAACCTGCTGTCGATATTCGGCTCGGAACTCGGCATGGGAATCAGCATGCTCTTCGCCCTCCCCATCATCTTGAACGAAATCTTCATGGGGGTTTGGCTGATCGCCAAGGGATTTAATCCGTCCGCTGTAAATGCGGCGGCATAGGAAATTGGAGAATATCATCATGAAAGCAATTGTTTTTACCGAATATGGAACACCCGACGTATTGAAAATCAAGGAGGTGGCAAAGCCCACCCCAAAGGACAATGAAATTTTGGTCAAGGTTCATGCGACGCCAGTCAACTACGGCGACCTGCTGGCGCGGAACTTTGGGAATCTCACACCCAGCGAATTCAACATGCCCGCGCCGCTGTATCTCCCCTCGCGCATGACGTTCGGGTGGAACAAACCCAAGATTAATATTTTAGGAAGTGAACTGGCAGGGGAAGTCGAAGCGATTGGCAAGGATGTGACGAAATTCAAAGCTGGGGATCAGGTCTTCGCGTACCTTGGGATGAACATGGGAGCCAATGTCGAATACGTCTGCCTGTCCGAAAGCGGCTCTGTGGCGCTCAAGCCCGCCAACCTGACCTATGAGGAAGCAGCCACCCTGCCCTACGGGACGATCATGGCGACGAGTCTGCTGGCGAAGGCAAATATCCAGCGCGGACAGAAAGTCCTCATCAACGGCGCTTCGGGCGGAATCGGCTCGATGGCGGTTCAACTCGCCAAACACTTCGGGGCGGAAGTGACGGGCGTTTGCGGCACGCCGCGACTTGAATTCGTGAAATCCCTCGGCGCGGACAAGGTCATCGACTACACCAAAGAGGACTTCACCCAAAACGGCGAGACCTACGACCTGATCTTCGACATCCTCGGCAGGAGTTCGTTTTCACGGGTCAAGCATTCGCTCAAGCCAAACGGAATTTACCTGTTATCCAGTTTCAAAATGAAGGCGCTTTCCCAAATGTTGTGGACTTCGCTGATGGGCGGCAAACAAAAAGTCATTTGTTCCTTTGCCAACGAGACAGTCGAAAGTCTGGAGTTTGTCAAAAAGCTGGTTAAAGAAGGGAAGATCAAAGCCATTGTTGATAAATCCTTCCCGATGGAACAGGCAGCCGAGGCGCACAGGTACGTGGAGCAGGGGCGCAAGCAGGGAAATGTGGTTATCGCAATTCGTGGATAAAAATGTGGGGGCGGACGGCCGTCCGCCCCCACGGTGTTGACAGGTGAAATATGAAATCAGAAAAGATGTGGAATCAGTTGGCAAAAAATTGGGATACCCCTGGCGTAAGCCTTGGAGAAAACGATCTCAAAATTATCGAAAGAGCGAAGAAACATCTCAACCCCAGCAGTATTGTCCTGGACTATGGATGTGCGACAGGATCAATCGCCCTTGAACTTGCCAGCATGGCAAAAGAAGTTCACGGGATTGACATCTCCTCGAACATGATCGAGATCGCCAAAAAGAAAGCTGACGAACGCGGAATAAAAAATGTAGCCTTCACAAAAGCGGCGATATTCGATGAAAGCTTGGAGAAGGAATCGCTTGATATGATCCTGTCTCTGAGCATATTGCATTTGGTGGAAGATTCCGCACAGGTTTTGGATAGGGTCAATCAGTTGCTAAAACCTGGAGGCGTATTCATCTCTGCGACACCCTGTTTGGGAGAGAAGGCATTCCTCAGCGTGCTGATGAATATCCCCATCTTCCTTTTATCCAAAATGGGATTAATTCCCTCGATTACTTTTTTCAGCGCCTCCAGTTTGGCGTTGACAATTACAAGCGCGGGCTTTCAAATTGTCGAACCGGAAGATATAACCATCCGCCCGCTCAGGGAGTGTTTCATTGTGGCAAGGAAGATATAGGACGGGTCATTCCGCCCCTTGTTGTTTTTGTGGTGGTCAGAATCCATTATTGATGTTAAACCAGTGATCAGGAATACCGTAAAGCCCTGTGGATTTTTCCACGAGGCTTTTTTATTTAAGCAACTCAATGTTGTCAGTCCGTCTACGGGCAATTGTGCGCGCTGCCTAAAAAGACCTCCGAGTTTTTATCATCGTCCCGTAACGGGAAAAAACTCGGAGGTCTGCTTTTTATCTTTTACCGCTGATCTATTATGGGGGACAACTCAACACAACATTGACAGAGACTCTTTGAGATGCGCCCGCATTGTTAAAGGCTTCCACCCTTATTACATTTCCTTCAACTGGATACGTCGTCTCATTGAATCCGAAGCTTGTACTATTTGGACCAACGGAGCCAATAAGATGATCAGCCGCGTTACCAATATAGCCTGCATACCAATAAATATTAAAACCAGCTTCATTATTCGAATTATCCTGCCAGGTGACCGTTCCAGTAGTTAGATGACGCGGGGAGCCGCCAGCGGGGTTCAGGGTACATGTATTCGTTTGGCTCATATTTGAAGGCACGGCAGGCGGGAGCGCCGCCGTGGTTGGGGTGGAAGTCACAGTCGCTTTTGGCGTGGGGGTGGGCGGGAGTTCATACTCTTTCAGCCCGCTTGTATCTCCGCTGACGGTTGCATACTTGCCCCATAGCCAGCACGTTTCCCCCGCTTTTCCAGGGACGTTGATGATCCAATAATTGGTGGGTGTATTTTTCCCGATGACTTCTGCGCTTTGTCCAATTTGAAGTGAATAATTGCTGGAATAGCTGATATTGGGACCTGAACGGCAGTTTGTTTCCGCGCTGACTGTGACTGTTATCATGCCAACCGTTGAATTTGGCTGGGGAGTTTCTGTAACTATAATTGACGGGACAACTTCGGGCATATTGGTAGCTGGTGGGATAATTGATTCAGCCTGAACTTCTGCCACAACCAGAATCTGCGTGGGAGTTTGCAATAGCAGGGCTTGCGCGGTGATTGTCGCTGCAAGGTCGGGAGGGTTACCAGCGGGGATTCCCCCAGCAGGCAGATTACAGGAAGAGATGGCAATGCTTAGAATGGTCAATAAAAACAGAATTCTTTTTGATCGCAACATTTAATGCTCCTCGATAATATTCTTCCTATTCTTACATAAAAAGTCGCATTCAGCAATGCCAGATAGCTTTTCAACTTCTAATAACTGTAAAGCCTCCCCCGTTTTCAGTTTTTGAAAACAGGCGAGGTTGGTGGGGTTACAACATCCCCTTCAAACACTGACCCGTATACGACCCCTTCACCTTCGCCACATCTTCGGGCGTGCCTTGGGCGAGGAGTTGACCGCCTGCCATGCCGCCTTCGGGACCGAGGTCGATGACCCAGTCTGCCGCCTTCACCAGATCGAGGTTGTGTTCCACGACGATGACGCTGTTGCCTGCGTCAACCAGTCTTTGCAGGACTTCGAGCAGGCGCGCGGTGTCGGCGGGATGCAGACCCGTAGTCGGTTCGTCGAGCAGGTAGAGGGTGC
>DYDH01000195.1 GCA_020717985.1 Herpetosiphon sp.
CGAGGGTCGTTCAAGCCAGACATAGATCATGAACCGCGGGTCGTCAATGGGACCCCATCCAATGAAAGATGCGTTGGTTTGCGTGCTGTCGTAAAATCCATCGACAGGGATCTGCGCGGTGCCTGTCTTACCCGCAATACGATAACCAGGGACAAGCGCGAGCGAGCCTTCAGATTCAAGCGAGACGGCCAACATTCCAGAAAGCATGTCGGCTGTTTGCTCAGAAATGGGCGAACCAGCGAACTGCGCGGGCACATCATATTGGCGTCCATCGCGCACCATTGCATATAAGGCGTGCGGCGTGACGGTGCGTCCATGATTTGCGATGGATGACGCGGCCATCATGACTTGGATGGGCGTGGCAGATACACCCTGACCGAAGGCATTGGTGCCGAGGTCAACGGGATACCAATCCGCGTCGCCAGGGAGCTTGAGCCTGCCTGCGGCTTCCCCGGCCAAATCCACGCCTGTGAGATGGCCAAAACCAAAGTTATCCATGTAACTATAAAAAGTTCCCGCACCCATTTGTGTAGAAATGGTCGCCATGCAGACGTTAAGCGAATGTTGCAAACAACCTATCATATTCTGCACGCCCCAGGGTTGTTGATCCCAGTTCTGGATGAGTGCGCCACCCACAAGAATGGAACCGGTATCCAGATAAGTTGTGTCCGGCGTAACCGTACCATTATCCAACGCGGCGGCCATGGTGAGAATTTTGGTCACAGAACCAGGCTCATAAGGCATGGAGATGGCCGGGTTGAACTCACTGGCATTGTTATAGATCGTGCCATAGTTCCAAAACTGATTCAAGTCCATGCGCGGGGTGACTGCCATGGCAAGCAATTCACCGTTACGAGGATCCATAACAACGATCGTGCCGCCATCCGCCCCATATGTAATGAGCGCCTCATCCAATATTTGCTCAGCGGAAGTCTGCAAGTCACGGTTGATAGTGAGAACAAGCGTGGTTCCATTCAGCACACGCGGAATTTCAAAAGCCTTGTTCGGGTCAGTGGGGACAAGCGCCTGCACAGGATTACCCGCCAGCAGCGTGTCGTATTTTTCTTCAATCCCAAAGTAACCGCGTCCCTCACGGCTGACGAACCCAATAATATTCGAACCCAGGGAATTTTCGGGATAACTGCGCTGTGGATGGGACTTGAACTCCAGACCAGTCAACCCGCCGCGCACGCCTTCGGCAGCCTGCTTCTGCAACGCCTTCTTCAATTCCTGAAGATTGATTGCATGCTGCGCTTCAACAAAATCCGCAAGCACGACATAGGAAAGACCTTCAGGCGGATTTTGAATGAGGTCCATGATCTGCGCATAATCCTTGCCAAGCTCCACACTGATAGCGGTTGCAATGGCATTGGGATCTTTCACGATATTCAGGTCCACGCCAATTTCATAAACGGATTTGTTCCCCGCAAACAGATGACCATTGCGGTCATAAATCTCGCCGCGGTCCGGGTAAAACGTCCGCAGTTCGTAGGCATAATTGGATGCCTGCTGGCGGAAGATGGCGGCTTCGGGGCTATTCTGAATACGCGTCATCTGCACGATGATGGCGAGCGCAATGAACCCCATGACACTGGTTAATGCCTGTGTGCGGCGCGCATATTGCTGTCTCATTGGATGCCTCGTGAAGAGTTTGCGATCCTTTTATCCGCCCAATCCAGCAGGGATTCGTTGTATTCGGGCGGGATCGTCAACGCGCTTAATTGCAAAACAGGCGCAGAGGAAAGAATATCCGGTTCAAGCACAGAGTAACCTGGCACGACCAGGTATTCCGCTTCTCCGGATTCCATGGGGCGGAAACCGATATCGAGCGCGCGTTGTTCCATCACCCGCGCGGAAGTCAACGAAGCAAGCTGGGTCTGCAAGTCTGCGCTTGCCTGCTGGCTGGCAGTGATCGAAATGGTCAAGTCCTGTATCTCACGTCCTGCAATGGCGGCTTGTGAAGTGACATCCAAATACAGTGTGGCAATCATCGCAAGCGCAACCACCAAAAGCAACACGTTGCCGATCCACTGACGTTGAACACGCCAGGGAGCGATCTTATATGCATGTACGAGATGGTTGACGTTTTGTATGTTCATAGCTTTTCTACAACTCTAAGTTTTGCACTGCGCGCTCTCGGGTTATCCTTTATTTCTTCATCAGAAGCCACAATCGGCTTTTTATTGATTATTTTTATAACTGCCTTACGTTCTTCCTCATAAATTCTTTCATAAGGCGGATTGACGATGTCCTTGCTTTGTTCGCGGAAGAAATCCTTGACGATGCGGTCTTCCAGTGAATGGAACGAGATGATCGCGCATCTTCCGCCTGACTTTAGGCTGGATACTGCCTGCGGAAGCACACTCTCCACCGACGACAATTCCTCGTTGACGGCGATACGCAATGCCTGGAAAGTCTGCGTGGCGGGATGTACACGGTCACCTCGTCGGGGGGATGCCTTTTCAATGGCAGCGACCAGCTCACGGGTAGTGTGAAGCGGTCTATTCATCACAATGGCTCGCGCGATCTTTCTTGAGTCGCGGTCTTCACCGTAGCGGAAGATCAAATCGGCGAGGTCTTTTTGGTCAAAGGTGTTGACAATATCCTCTGCGCTCTGAAAAGCGTTCGGACCAAAACGCATATCAAGCGGACCATCCTGCATAAATGAAAATCCGCGTTCGGCATTATCAAACTGCATGGACGACGCACCGAGATCAAGCACGATGCCATCCACTGTGTCCCAATTCAAAGCGGCAAGTTGTTTTGTGATGGTGGCATAGGAGGCTTGCACGAGATGTGTACGACCGCCTTCGGCGTAAGGAGCCAAGGTCTCACGAGAAAGCGCCAGCGCCTGCGGGTCAACATCCAGACCCAGCAATTGCCCATCCGGCGTGCAAGCCTCCAGAATCCCGCGAGCGTGACCGCCCGCGCCCAGAGTGCCATCCACATAACGACCACCGCGTTGGGGTTGCAGTGCGTGTATAATCTCTTTGAAAAGTACAGGTATGTGTTGCATAATGTAGTGGCGACTTTAGTCGCTTATAACGGCTGAAGCCGTTACTACGTTTTACTCTTTGAAAGATCCAATGTGGAGAAGCGTGCGTTGTTGGCTTCAACATCCTGTAATTGAGCCATTTGCTCGCTCCACAAGGCAGGCGTCCATACTTCGAAGTACTCGCCCTGCCCGGCAACAACCAGTTCACCATTCTCGATGCCGAGAAAAGCACGTAAATTCTGCGGCATAAGGATGCGTCCGATCTTATCCACTTCAACAGGATAAGCGTTGGACAGGATCAAGCGGCGCAGCAGGCGCGCGGTTGGGTCAGCAAGGTTCATGGATTCGATGCGCTCATAAACCTGTTTGAAATAGGATTCGGTCATCACCATCAGACATTTATCAAAGCCCTGTGTGATGAAAGCGCCACCTTCCAACAACTCACGGAAGCGCGCCGGGATCATCAGGCGGCCCTTGTCATCGAGGTTGTGTTGGAACTGACCTAAGAACATTTGTGCTATTTATCCTTTTAATGCGACGAACGCCGGTGCATCCGGCGCTCGCCTACCACTTCGTACCACTATTTACCACATTATACAGCTTTATGGACAAAAATCAAGTAAAAAACATCTTCATTTCATGACCGTCTTAAGTACTACCGTTTTCAATACATAAGGAGACGAAGGAAAAACGCACATGCAACACTCCCCCACCTACACCCTGCTCGAAGCCAAAAACTGGCAGGATTACGAATTGCTTGATTCAGGCGATGGATTAAAACTTGAACGCTTTGGCAAATATATTTTTGCGCGACCCGAATCACAAGCCATGTGGAGACGCGCCCTGCCGCAAAAAGATTGGGACATGGCTCATGCCGTCTTTCAACCCACAGCCGAAGAAAGCGGCGGACATTGGGATTTCAAGAAACGAGTAGACGAGAAATGGGTAATGAGTTACCCCCTCCCCAATGTAGGCGAACTTAAATTTGAAGTGATGACGACGCCCGGCCGACATTTGGGCGTCTTTCCCGAAGTCGCATCACACTGGGACTTTATGGCTGGTCTCATCCAAAAAGCAGGTCGCCCCGTTAGAGTGCTCAACCTATTTGGCTACACAGGTCTGGCGTCCCTTGCGGCGGCGGCGGCTGGCGCACAAGTGACCCACGTGGATGCTTCCAAGAAGTCTGTCAGTTGGGGACGTGAAAACCAAGCCCTATCAGGCTTGAACGAGAAACCCATCCGCTGGATCGTGGAAGATGCGATCAAGTATATGCAACGCGAGGAAAAGCGCGGCGTGAAATATGACGGCATCATCCTTGACCCTCCCAAATTTGGGCGTGGACCCAAAGGCGAAGTTTGGGAAGTCTACAAATCGCTGCCGAATTTATTTGAGATCTGCCGCGCATGTATGAGCAACGATCCGCTTTTTGTGATCGCCACTTTGTATGCAGTCCGCGCATCCGCCATCCATGTGGCACAGGCATTAGACGAGATGATGAAAAAATATAATGGGAATATGGACAGCGGCGAGCTGGTGACCCGCGAAACGAGCGCGAACCGTTTGTTATCGCAGGCGGTTTATGCGAGATGGTCGGCTAAATAGTTAAACAAAAACGTCCCGCAGATTCTGGTAAATCTGCGGGACGTTTTTTATGGGGTGCAAAAGATCCGCTTTTGCCTGAACTCCCAACCTTACTCTTCCTTTTGTCTGATGCGCGAACCACAGGTACGGCAGAAGCGATCTCCGTTGCGCGCACGCGTGCCACATTGGGCGCAATACACATCGCTTTCGGTTTCTTCGTGATCGGAACGCACACGCGGTCTGCGGCGGGACTTCTTCGAACCAGAGCGGCCGGATTGCCAGTAATACACAAGTCCGCCCACGATCAGGAGCACACCCAACCCGCCAAAAATATATGGCAGGTAATTATCTAGTGACACACGACCCGGGGTGGTTTCATTCACATCCACAGGCTGAATTTCAAGGCGCGAAACGCTAAGCGCATCCGTTGATTTCTGGTAACTTACGTTAAAAGCAACCTCTTTACCTGCGGGTACCGCTCCTACATCCGAAAAATAATACTGCATTTTATCCGGATGTACGCCGTCATCCTGCAACGTAAGAGACGACTTGAATTCCGCGGAATCAAACGGCTGTTGAAAAACAGCCATAAAGCCCGTCACATCATAATCACTTAACCAGCGATAAGAATAGGAACGCAAATTGCCGTCTTTCTTCAAGTTGGGATCATAATACTCAACCTGGATGGCGGGCCCGGTTGCGGTAATCGAAATCACAAGCCACTCCCCATCTTTTTTCGTTGTATATTTAATATTCTGATCTGTAACCTTATCGCCGGACTCGCCAACCGCAATCGTGTTTAAAACCGCATCCGCTGAAATACGCATATCAAATTGGGCGGGGAACACGGTATCTCCAGAAAGCATGATGTAATTGATCACAAGCATTTCCGCTTTATCATACTCAGGCCACAGGCTTACATCAATGGATTGAATTGCAACTTTTTCCTGCGCAAACGCAAAAGAAGGAAATACAAACAACACCCCCATTACAAAAACCAAAAGCCACTTACGCATAGTGAAACCTCCAAACATGACGAATTTCTTTTATCTTACCATGCGCGGCAAGACAGTGGACATAACTCCCCCCCGTCTGCCGCCGCAAAATTATCGCGGAAACGACTGGCGCAATGTTTTGTAAAAGTGCTAGAATGTCTGTCATGGCTTTTGGGATTTGGTGCGTTTTCGCCCACTTTATTAGTTTGTCATTTACACCGTGAAGCCTCGAAGGTTGTAAAGAAAATCTTCGCGTTCTTTGCACCTACGCGGTAAAACTCTTTCGGCTTGTCCGAGTTAGGAAGGATCTATTCTGGAATGAAATTTAAAGTAAAGGATTTCAAAACAGTTATTTTTCGTTACGTCTTGGGAATAAGCACTTTTGCTTTGTTGGCTGTCATCGGTTTGTATGCCTATCTGGGCGCTTTCTCGCGTTATCTTGGGGATGATTATTGTGAAGCCATGCTTTTCAAAGATGCATCGCCTGTCAGCGCGGTGGTTGAGCGCTACACGACCGGGAATTGGCCGCGGGCCACCATGCGCTATTCCAACTTGCTTTTTGAAGGGTTCAGCGAAATGATCGAAAAAAACGGGATGCCGGTCACCATCACATTTACGGCTGTGCTTTGGGTCATTGGTTTGATCTATGCCATTCATGAAATCCGAAAATCCTTGAAAATCAATTGGCCTTTTCAAATGGACCTTTTCCTCGGCATCCTGCTTGTGTTTTTCAGCTTTTTGATGGCTCCAAATCTTTTTCAAACAGTGTACTGGCGTTCTGCCATGATGACTCATTTTGCGCCGTTGGTGTTGGGCTCATTCCTTTTGGGCTTTTTGGTCAACCAAATGAGACGCGCGGAAACTCAACTGATTTCCCCCGTGATTAATGGGATCGTATTCCTCGCCGCATTTATCATTGCAGGCTTTTCAGAGCCGCCAACCACCACCATGCTTGTTGCCTTGCCTTTGTTCATGGTTGCAGTCTGGTTTTGGGGAAAGACGCCCGCCAAACAAAAGCAATTTACCCTGCTTGCATGGACTTTTGCAGGCGTATTCATGGGATTGGTGGTGATGCTCCTTTCACCAGCCAGCGCGGGTGCGGCGCAGGAAAAAACGCTGAACCTTGGCGGAATATTGGTCAATTCATTTCTATACAGCTATCTCTTCCTGCTCGATTCACTGCGAACCGTACCGCTTCCGTTATTGATCTCCGCGCTGATTCCCTTCATGCTGGTTTGGCTGTATCAGCAGGGAAAGACATCGGCATTATCCAATGAACAAAAGCGTGTGGTTATCATTGCCATGCTTGCCGCGCCATTTTTAATCTGGCTCTTGATCGCGGCCGGTTTTTCTCCCAGCGTCTACGGACAGGGATTCCCCGTGGAACGAATGCGATTCCTCGCCCGCACGATGATGATCGTAGTCTTTATGCTGGAAGGCGCTTTGTTTGGATTATTGCTTAACCCATCCACTCGATACAAGTCCATCATATACTGGGTGGTCTTGCCCCTCTTCGCTGCGCTGTCCATTGTCTACCCGATCAGGGCGGCATATTATGTTTACAAGTTCGATGTCCCCGAATATCGCGCCCGCGCCGAATATTGGGATGCGCGCCAGACTCAAATCTACACGTTAATTGCGCAAGGTCAAACCGACCTCATTATTCCTCAACTTGATGGCGTGGAGGGCGTCAAGGAAATGGATGTCAGCGAGAATCATTGGGTCAATCACTGCGCCGCGCAATATTATGGAATTAATTCCATCCGCGCCCTGCCGGAGGAAAACATACCGTGAACGACCAGCCCATCCTCGTCACAGGCGCACATCGCAGCGGCACAACCTGGGTCGGTAAAATGTTAGCTGCCAACCGCAGCACTGCATACATCAGCGAACCGCTGAATGTTTTGCATCGTCGCGGCGTATTTAGCGCAAATGTAAAACATTGGTATCAATACATCACCACAGAGAACGAAGAAAATTACCTGCCCGCATTTCATGAGCTCCTCAACTATCGCTACCATCTTTTTGCCGAGATTGGCTCGTTGCACTCTCGAAAAGATTTTCTTCGCATGGGGCGCGACCTTTCCATTTTCGTGAACGGCAAATTGCGCGGTCAACGTGTTTTGCTCAAAGACCCCTTTGCGGTTTTTTCCGCGCCCTGGTTCGCGCAAAAATTAAATTGCAAAGTTGTCATCACCATCCGTCACCCGGGCGGATTTGCCAGCAGTCTCAAACGGCTCAACTGGTCGTTTGATTTCCGCGACCTGCTCGACCAGCCAATGCTGATACGCGACCATCTCGAATCCGACCGTGCGGATATGGAATCCATGCGGGCAGATGACATCGTCGGACAGTCTGCGCTTTTATGGCGGATGATCTACCGCTCGGTTCACGCTACACGTGAACTGTTTCCAGACTTCAAGGTTGTTCGCCACGAAGACCTTTCGCTCGATCCCGTTGCGGGTTATAAATCCCTCTACGAGTCTCTTGGCTTAACTTTCGACGAACAAGTCCGTGATACCATTCTCAACTCCAGCAGTTCGGAAAATCCAACCGAGTTATCGAAGAAAAAAGTCCACTCGGTAAAACTCGATAGCCGCGCCAACATGAATAACTGGAAGAAACGCCTAACCCCCGAAGAGATCACCCGCATCCGCAAACTAACAGAAGATGTCTCCCATCTTTTTTATTCAGATCAAGAGTGGACTTAATCATGAAGCCTCGCCCCATGCCCCTCGTCTCCATCATCACCCCATCCTTCAATCAGGCGCGCTATCTGGAAGCCACGATTCAATCGGTGCTTGGACAGGACTATCCGCGCATTGAATACATCATCGTGGATGGCGGCTCGACAGACGGCAGCGTGGATGTGATCCAAAAATATTCGAGTAGACTCGCCTGGTGGGTCAGCGAACATGATAAGGGTCAGACCGACGCGATCAATAAAGGCTTCAACCGCGCCACAGGCGACATCCTCGCATGGATCAATTCAGACGACACCTA
>DYDH01000526.1 GCA_020717985.1 Herpetosiphon sp.
AGATTTCTCCCTTCGGTCGAAATGACAAACGGTCGAAGGGACAGGCTGGAAGCCTGCACCACAATACACAATTTGCAAAAGTCCAGTTAGATTCTTAGGGTCTGCGACAAAATAACTGTGGCAAGTTAGCAAATGGGGCGCGGTCGAATGGAATAATTCCAATCGCCATGAAAAGTATCCCGTAACAAGTCGATCTTCGCCCACTCCGCATCGGTGACCTTGCGTCCGGTCGGATACCGACGACGATCCAACCGACAGAATACTTTTAGTCCGGAGGTCGTCGTTGTTTTAGCAATCAAATTTACCACCGTAGCATAATCCACCAAGGGTTCGCCCCGCCAATTGGAACTGATGAAAGAAAACAGGCGATGCTCGACTTTGTTCCACTTGCTCGTGCCTGGAGGAAAATGACAAACCGATATGGTGAGACGCAACTCGTCAGCCAATCGTTGAATCTCCCATTTCCACAAGCGTAACCGTGATCCATTGCTCCCGCCCGCGTCCGCGGTAATCAACAGTCTTTTTGCCTTGGGATAAGCGTGTCGTCCCTGCGCTCGCCACCAAGCCCGGATGAAGGCAACGGCAAAGGTGGCAGTGTCATGATCGGTGCCAACGTTAACAAATCCTCGGTTCCGCTTCAACTCGAATACGCCATATGGATAGGCGCGTGGAACTGAAGGGTCTGCAAAATCATGGCCGTTGACTTTTCTTGCAGCGCCCTTTTTCAACCATTGTTTCCCTCTGTTGGCGTAATTTCCGACAAGTTCCTTTTTTTTGGTGTCCACGGAAATAACAGGTTGCGCGGCACGCATCTCCGTTGTCACGCGAGCGTTGATGTGTTCGAACTGCGCATTGCGATCAGGA
Source organism: Herpetosiphon sp. (assembly GCA_020717985.1). Classification (GTDB taxonomy): domain Bacteria; phylum Chloroflexota; class Anaerolineae; order Anaerolineales; family Villigracilaceae; genus Villigracilis. The sequence continues at coordinate 865 of DYDH01000526.1, forward strand.
TGCTGCTTTCCCTCAATCGTTTTGCAATTACCCTGGAGGCTGTAGCCCATCCCGTGGAGAAGAACTCTCACCAAGCGACTACTGGCCGAATAACCTAGTTCAGTCAATTCTCGCGAAAGACAGCGCGTACTCTTGCAGGTCCAGCGCAACGGCGACATGGGATCACCGCGCGTCAATGGGTCAACCAGTCTCTCCAATCTTCCCGGTAGATCGGGCTGGTGATGGACGGCCAATTTCCGTCCGCCGCCAGGCTTGCGCACGCGTCCTTCCGGCAAAATGGTTTCATCCTTGATTTCGCGAAGACCCACAAGAATCGCTCGCCGGGAAATCCTTGTGGCACGCGCCACCAACGAAATGCCGCCATATCCCAGCACGCTGGCTTCCGTTGCGGCCCAAATGCGTCGCGTATGTTCGTCGAAACGCGCCGCAATGGCTCGGAACTTCTTCTTGATTGCAACTTCCAGCAACATTCCAACATTATACCAATCTCAACACCAACTTGCAACAGTT
>DYDH01000527.1 GCA_020717985.1 Herpetosiphon sp.
TTCGTAATGCAAGACCAATAACTGATCTGCGCGTAAAGCCAATTCAGCAAAGGCGTGTCCTTCGTTGTCTGTAAATTCGACTTCACACACATCAGGCGCAAGGACTTCCACCACTGTGCCTACCTGCCCCAGAGACAAGTCACGGCTGGGTAGTTCTTCCATTAATGCAATAACATCCAGTAATTTGACTTTTTGTTTCATACCAAAAATTATACCGCAAGGAAATCTGGGGGAGGATTTTATTTCAAGGGGATTTGGGCTAGGCTGGCAGTCCGCACGGGGATGAATCGTCCCGTGCTATTTTTACTAAGTCTGCCAATTGCATCGCACCTGACTTAATGAGATTTGCTCATCGGTCAGGTGCGACGCATTCACGGCACTTGGATATTCATTCCACGAGAAAATGATATCATCTCAAAAAAGAGGGGAAACGTCCCGAAGGTTTCTACAAATTAGGTCAGTTTTCCACAAAACCTTCGGGACGGTATGTTAACATCCCGTTTTATTGAGATGATACAGAAAATGGGGATAAATGACCACAGGCGATATTTTGATCACCCCATCCCCCTTTCTTCCTAAATTTCAAGTTACGCCTTTATCAGATGCTATACTCACGCGTCGCAGTCAAACTTTACTTTAGACACAAGGAAGAGAGAAAATCATGAGAACAAATAAAAGATTCTTGATCGCAGGGGGCGTACTTGTCCTCTCCATGCTGGCGTGTAATCTTGGCAAAAGTCCAGACCCGTTCGTGCCCGTCCCGCCGACGGTGGAACAGGGGTGGACTCAATCCGCACAAGAAACGGCGGCGGCAACCGTTGCCCCAGCCATCGGAGACAGCAGCGCGTGCGCCAATCCATATATGCCAATCATCACAGGCGCATCATGGAGTTACAAACTCACAGGTCCCGTTTCTGATACATTCACGCGCAGTATCACCTCCGTGGAAGCGGACGGCTTCGCCGACCAGGATGTCTTCGGCACGGGAGTCACCCGCCAAAGCAAATGGAACTGCGACAACGGGAATTTAGTCGCACTCAACCCTGCCGACGGCGGCTCCTCCACGATCAACACCGAAGACTACTCTGTTGATTTCCAAACCACAGCCCTGAGCGGCGTGACCCTGCCCGCAGCAGTCAACGCGGGAGATACCTGGGACCAAACCATGACCCTCGAAGGCTCGCAGACCATCAAGGAAACTGTAATCCCCACGAAGAATCAATTCTCCAATACCTGCAAAGCCATCGGAGTCGAGTCTGTGACCGTGGAAGCAGGCACGTTCGACGCCATGAAAGTTGAATGTCTGACCGTCATGGACATTACAGTCACCATGAATAACAATCCCATTCAACAGAACCTGACACTCAACAACATAAATTGGTACGCCGAAAATATCGGCTTGGTAAAGACCACCACCACCGGCGGTGGACTTGACAGCATGGTCGAATTGACCGCCTACAACATCCCATAATAAC